>JACROU010000016.1 GCA_016214265.1 Candidatus Omnitrophota bacterium | reverse complement strand
GGGTGTGCAAATCCTGAAAAAAATCGAGGCCTCGGAATCCTTCGTCATTCAGCGCGTACATCGCGGTCAAAGGACCTGTCGCCGCTAAGGCGTTCTTGAACGGATCATTTTCGAGAGCTTGTTCCAGCGCCGTCATCGCTTCCCAGCCGCGTTCCTCGTCCATCATCAAAAGACCGAGCTCGAGCGAGGCCGCTGCAAAGTCGGGATCGATTTCTACGGTCCGACGGAACGCTTGCTCCGCCATGACACGGGCCCGCTCATCCTTCTTTGATAATTCGCGAAACAAAAGTCCGATCAAAAACCGGTGCTGGGCATTTTCAGGCTCAAGCTCCGCGGCGGATTGAGCATACGCCATCGCTTCCTCGAGCCATTCTTGATTCGGCTCCTTTCCGGGATGATTCAAAATCGCGAAGGCATGCTCGTGCTGAACGGCCGCGAGCTGGGTCCTGTTTTCTGGATTATCTTTTTCGAGAAACGATTTCAGCGCTGATTTTTCCCGTGCCAAAATTTCCGGAGCGGCAGGAGCAAAAACACCGGCGGGAAGCTGGGGGCCTAAAATGAGCGCGCGCCGCTCATCTTCCTTTGCGTTGTCCGTCTCACCCAGGGCCTTCCGGGCTTCCGCGCGGATACGAAACGATTTCGCTTCCTGCGGGTTCAGTTCAATCGACTTTGTGGCATCGTCAATGGCCTTCTCAAAATTTCCCAAAATTAGCCACGCCATCGCCCGGTTACGAAATACCTTTGCCGGCTTCGGATCCAGCTCGAGGGCCTTGTTGAAATCGGCCATCGCGTTTTCCATCTGGTCCTTGCTCAGATAGGCATAGCCCCGGTTGTTGTAATACTTGGAAGTTTTCGGATCGAGTTCAATCGCTTTGGTAAAATCCGCGATGGCCTGATCGTTTTTTCCTTTGTTCATCAGAAAAAATCCGCGATTATCATAAATTTGCACATCGTTCGGATTGAGTTCAATGGATTTATCAAAGTCAGCGAGCGCTTTATCCTCTTCGCCCAGATAATCGTAAATCGTGGCCCGGTTGAAATAAGCCGCGGCATTGTGTTCATCCAATTCGATGGCCTGCTCGCAATCCGCGAGCGCCTCCTCACAGCGCCCCTGTTGGTACTGGACAAAAGCCCGGTTGGCATAAGCATCCGCATATTTCGGATTCAATTGGATGGCTTGGGTAAAGTCCGCCGCGGCTTTATCCAATTCATTCATCGCATTCCAAGTTAAAGCACGATTGTAATAAAAGGTAGAATCCTGCGGAGTCAGCTCGATGGCGCGGTTAAAATCAAGAATGGCCTTGTCCCGCTCCTGTTTTTTATCCAGCACAAGAGCGCGGAGGTTATAGCCAAACGAACTTTTCGGATTTAACGTGATGACTTTGTCGCAATCGCGGATGGCGGCATCGAAATCGTGCATCTTCAGGACCGCCCGGGCGCGGCCCATATAACCGCGCATATCATCCGGATACTGCCGAATGAGCTGGGAAAATGCCTCGGATGCTTCTTTGAATTTTCGGGTTTTGTAAAGTGCGTCCGCCTCTTGCCACGGATCGGCCGCCGCCATCGTGCCGATCATGGCGATCAGCATAAAAAAAACAGTCAACCACCGGCGAGGAATGCTCCAAGAGATCAAGACAACCTCTTATCGGACTTGTCTTTTAATCTGGCTTTCGCAACGTACCAGCTGTAAATCAGACAAATAATGTAAAGCAAAAACACAACAAACCCGACCATCATCGTCATGTCTTTGGCAGAAAAAGGATCTTCGTGTTTCAGAGCCGCATACCAAATAATGAAACCGATAAAAATTGTGGCGGCGGCGGACATGAAAATTTTCAGGCCCTTCAACAAAGGCGCGCAAAATATGGAGATAATATTCACGACGGGAATCAGGAGCAGCACAAGCCAGAAGGCCAGAGAGAAAACCTGAGGCTGATTTGGCTTTGACAGTTTCGATTCTGATTCGGACGATGGCGTTTCCAAAACTTGTCTGGCGCACGATTCGCAAAATTTTGAGACCGGATTTAGTTGATTACCGCAATTTTCACAAAATTCAGGCGTGTTGGTCATTGGTTGTGCTTTCCGGATTTTTCAGCAATTTTATCCGAAACCAGTTTAAAATTATCGGCGGTGCAATAGACGTAAAGTGCCGGTAGAAATCCCTGATGGACGGCGACCACTTTTTTATCGGGATAAAGTCTGAAGGACTTGACCTTCTTCCAAGAAATCTCCGCGGTCTCGCTCGCGGTGCCGGCTAAACCGGCGCCCATCACAGCAGGATTCCGCGCCAACAAACCCGCGATCAAAGCCAAACGGTGAACCGCGTGCGCGCGGGCCTGCCGGCTCACCATGAAAATTCCATCATTGCCGACCCTGAATTCCAAACAATATTTATTTCCTAAAAAAATCAGCAGTGTAAAAACAGAAATCAGGGCAAAAAATGCTCCGGCAATCAGTGAAACAAGGAGGCCCTGCCCCACGCCCTTCAGGCCGTTTGTAAAACCAAAAACTATTCCGAAAATGGCAAAGAGAGAGATCATTAGGAGAAGCAAACCCAAACCAACGTTCTGCAGAATAAATCGGTTGGTCATCAGGGGAATTTCAATCTGCCAGGAAATGGCCCCCTCGGCGTCGACAATCACAGATTTGCCACACTGCGAACAAAACTTCGCCTCGTCCCGCGCTAAGCCACCGCACTCGCCGCATGTTTTCATATTGTGCCTCCGTGAGAAAAATTACACCTATTTAACCGCTTAATCAATCGAAACTTCGGCGGCCTCAGCGCCCCTTCGTTCGAAAAATTTTTCTTATGAAAATTTTAATTCCCGTTCAATGCCATAAATAAAAATTGCCGACTGATTCGAGGGCATCGCAGGTATCGGGGCAAAAGGCTCTACACCAAAAGGGCAATGCTTGCTTTTGCCGCTTGATCTTCCCAACCGCTAAACGGTGATTTAACTGTTTCCGAGTCCGCTCCAATTCTTCAGCCAACATTTTTTCTTGAGGTAAAGCGGTTCGATACTCCGCAGCAAGAATCTTGTTCGGCAATCCATCCAAAGCGTACCGAGCGACAGCTGCATCCTTTTGTGCACAAAGAATCAGTCCGACTGGAGGATTTTCTTCTAGATGAGTCTAATGTTCCCGAGCGTAGTTAAGATAAAGATGCATTTGGCCAGCGTCGGCGTGGGTGAACTTCCCGATCTTGAGATCAATCAACACAAGACATCGTAAAACTCGGTGATAAAACACTAGATCAACCCGATACCATTCATTTCCAACGCGAAGTCTCTTTTGACGTGCAACAAAAGTGAAATCGCCGCCCAGTTCTAAAAGAAAGCTTTCGAGATGACGGATCAACGCATCTTCCACCTCGTTTTCAGAATATTCATCTTTGAGACCTAAGAATTCCAAAACATAAGGATCTTTGATTTCTTCTTCCGGTGTTAATGCATCTTCAGCCTTCGGCTTGTTTTTCTTCTCCAGCATCGCAACTTTATTTCGCGAAAGAGCCGTCCGTTCATAAAATTGAGAACCAATCTGTCGATCGAGCTGCCGGATAGACCAACCGCCTCGCAAAGCTTCGGTCTCGTAAAATTTACGGGCGTAATCATTTTTTACGGAAAGAAGCCGGACATAATGAGACCAAGAAAGTGGGAAACGAGCGGTAAGCATTTCAGCATCGAATTTACGCATCAATGATACGGATTTCGCAGACGCTGTCTGCGATTTGCCAGATGCCGTCTGGCGAATTTCAAATTGCGCAGACACTGTCTGCGCAATTGGCCAATCGAGATAGAAGAGCCTCATTTGTTCAAGATTCCGCTTAGAAAAACCACGACCGAATTGACTTCTCAAATCAGAAGCTAAGCACTTTAGTAACTTCTCTCCATATTGCGCCTTGGATTTCCCACCCTGCTCAAACTCCACAATCCTGCGGCCAACCTCCCAGTATGTGACTGTCAAGATAGCATTGACAGAACGTGCGGCTTGCCGCCTCGCCTCTTCCAGAAGTTTCTGAATCCCGGAAACGAAATGTGCGTAGTTTGGTGATGTGGTAGGAATTTCTCGCCTTCTCATAATTAATATTTTATCTAATAATTATGAAATAAAAGCAATATTGCGGGAGGCCAATCGAAATGCTTTTCCGAGCCCTGCTCCATAAATAAAAATCGCCGAGACCGCAGAAGCGGCTCGGCAATTTTGGCTCCCCGGAGACGACGCCGGTCAAAACTTATTGGAGGACGAGTTTGGTTTTTACATTCGCGTAGTCGCCCGTGGTCAAAAGCAATTTATTCTACCGTAAGGCTCCTTTTCTGGCTTCTACCAGTAAACTATCTTGATCTTTATGCCTCGAATTAGGTTTAAAATTAAAATATAAGTTTAACTATAATATTAAGTTAGTTTAACTATGATATTAATTTAAAATTGACATGATGAACAATTTGGGCTACCATTTGTTATTGAACGGAGGAAAACCGCTATGGAAAAGGATCAAAAACTCAATTTCGACACTTTGCGTTCCCACCTTTGGAAAGCGGCTGATATTTTGCGAGGCCATATTGACGCCGCTGATTACAAGAATTATATCTTCGGTCTTTTGTTTCTCAAAAGAATTTCTGACGTCTTTGACGAAGAGGCTGAAAGGATTCTAAAAGAAACAGGCGATAAAAAAGCGGCTTATGAAGATTCTGACAATCATGATTTTTTTGTCCCGAAAAAAGCCATATGGGATTATTTGAAAACTCTGACCCAAAATCTCGGAGAAGCCATCAACAAAGCCAATGATTTAATCGAAGAAGAAAATCCCGAAACTCTGGAAGGAGTTTTAACCCCTGTTGATTTCAACGATAAAGACCGTCTTCCCGATCACATTCTGTCCCAGCTTATAACCCATTTCTCCCAAATTCGTCTTCGCAATTCCGATCTGGAAAAAGCGGATATATTGGGTGATGCCTATGAATATCTCATAGGTCAATTTGCATCAAGTGCCGGCAAAAAAGGCGGAGAATTTTATACCCCGAAGGAAGTAGTGATACTTCTTGTGGATCTTCTAGACCCGCAAGAAAAAATGCGAATTTATGACCCAACTTGCGGATCCGGCGGCATGCTTGTTCAAACCGTCCAACACTTGAAAGAGCACCACGGGAATCCAAAAAACATTTCTCTTTTTGGACAGGAAATTAATGTCGGCACGTGGGCCATCTGCAAGATGAATCTTCTCCTTCATGGATTAACGAATGCTCAGATCAAAAGAGGCGACACATTAGGGGAACCAAAATTTCTTGAATCCGGGGGAAAGTTGAAACAGTTCGATATTGTTATTGCCAATCCCCCGTTTTCTTTGAAAAACTGGGGCTATGAAAGAGCTGGGAACGATCCTTTCAAACGATTCCGTTTTGGAGTTCCTCCTCAAGGTTATGCGGATTATGCTTTTGTCCAGCATATGATCGCAAGCACTACTCCAACCGGCAAAGTCGGAGTGGTACTCCCGCATGGAGCCCTATTCCGCGGCGGCGCGGAAGGCAAAATCAGAAAAGGCATTATTGAAGAAGACCTCATCGAGGCGGTCATTGGTCTCCCCAGTAAATTATTTTATGGGGCTGGCATTCCTGCCTGTCTCATGATTTTGAATAAAAAGAAATCAAAGCAACGTCAGGGAAATATTCTTTTTATTTATGGTGCCAATGATTATCAGGAAGGAAAAAAACAAAACAAACTCCGACCTGACGATCATATAAAAATCATGAATGCTTTCTGGAATTATCAAACAATTGATAAGTATTGCCGCGTGGTGCCATTGAGTGAAGTCAGGGAAAATGATTATAACTTGAATATCACCCGCTACATTGATGCTACAGAAGAAGAAGCGCCTGTTGATATCCAGAAGACGATCGATGAGCTGAAAATATTAAAGAAAGAATATAACGAGATAGAAGAGAAGGTTTTCGGATATCTCAAAGAACTCAAATATAAGGTATAGCCATGTTTCAAGACAAAAAATATATCGAGGAAGTACTTAGAGCTTTGGCAGAACAATTAAAAGCTGAAGGAATCGATCATATGGAACTTCTTGTCTGCGGAGGTGCAGCTCTCATGATTTTAGCTTTTGAGAAGAAACTTCATGTAGGAAACGTCTCATATGCGATAACCAGAACAACAAATGATGTAGACGTTATTGCCTTTGTTGAAAAAAACAGTACTGGCAAACCTTCTTTAATAAAAGCCTCCCCCTTTCCCAACTCGCTTTTGCGTGCTGCTGCAAAGGTTCAGAGAGATTTTAATTTGCCGCAAAAATGGCTCAATGACGGCCCTGCTTCTGTTATGGATTTTGGATTACCAGAAGGAATTATGGAGCGGGTAGAAACGCATCGATTTGGAACCAATCTTCACATCCATTTTCTGGGACGGCTGGACCAGATTCATTTCAAGCTTTATGCCGCTGTGGATCAATCGGGAGGTAAACATTATGACGACTTGATGGCCCTCAATCCTACGGAAAAAGAAATAGAACAAGCAGCCCGGTGGAGCATGACCCACGATCCTTCGGAAGGCTATCGACAAATGCTGAAGAATTTTCTGGAAAGAATAGGATTCGCAAATGCTGCAAATAAACTTTAAACTTTTTTTTCTGAATCAAATTCTTGATTTCCTCTGGCGCCAATGGTCTGCCTTGGGAGTGGCCGGCGGCGGGCGGTCAGAAGATACATGGTTAATTGATCCTGAATCTATACTCGTTTTTTCCATCCGCATGGCACGGTATGAACCTCGGCTCTTTGACGAAATTCTGGATTGGCTAGTCATCAATGGTAAATGGATAGATAACCAACGGCTGCGTTCCGTGCTCAAATTCAAAGAGGAAGAAATGAAGCGGCTGGTATGCGCCGCCGCCTGGTTTGTAGCAGATAACTCCCCCGTTTATAAACGAAAATGGGAAGCCGTCGCGAACTTATGCAAAAAGGCTGAACACACCCCACAAATCATTGTTTTTAAAACAAAAGATGGCAAACCCTACCCTTCTCCTCAAAAAAAGTCCCGGTATTTTTTAAGCTATGGATTTCTTCGGGAAGAACCCGTGATCAGGAAAATGACGCGCCCGGTGAATATCGGCTCTTCAACCAATCTTCGATTTCTTTTACGAAGTTTGGTCGGAACAGGAGCAAGATCCGAATGCCTGGCTTATCTCCTCGCCCACGACGCCGGCCATCCGTCAGAGATAGCTCGTGAAATTGGGTTTTCGGTCAAAGGAGTCCGGGATATGCTGAATGATCTGATCAGCTCCGGCCTCGTGCTTACCCGTCCCAAAGGCAAAAGAAAACTCGAATATTATCTCAATAAAACACGCTGGTTTCAGTTCATCACAGGTCAAAATGTGGAAGAAGTCAAAATGCCCCTTTGGCTTAACTGGATTGAACTTTTTGCGGCGCTCGAGAATGTCTGGAACATTTTGAATAAGATTGAGGAAACCCAATCCGGTTATATGAGAAGTTCCAAATTGCGCGAAGCCATGGAAACAATTTCAATAGAATTTGCCAAAAGTGGACTCGAACTTCCTCCTCTTCCCGGACCGGATGTGAAACCCGACCGATACGAAAAAGAATTTCAGACTTTCATCACGAAAGTTTTAGGAGCAGAACATGAAATCAGTCGATAGTCTCAAAACTCAAAACAGATTCAAGAAAACCGAGATCGGCGAGATTCCTGTGGATTGGGAGGTTGTTAAATTAAGGGACGCTATCTCGTTTAACTACGGCGAAGGATTACCCGAAGAAAAACGAGCCCCTGGCCCCTATCCTGTCTATGGTTCAAACGGAGTTGTTGGTTTTCATGAAAAATTTTTAGTAGAAGGTCCAGGTATTATTGTCGGTCGTAAAGGAACAGCCGGATCTGTTGTTTGGAGCTTTGATAATTTTTGGCCCATAGACACTACTTATTATATCCTTTGGGATAAACACAAAGTTAATGCACGCTATTTATATTATCAACTTCAAATACTTAATTTAGCTCGCCTTAACACATCTACGGGTGTACCTGGATTAAATCGGGAAATTGCATTAAATGCGTTTTTACCTCTTCCAATTCTTACTGAACAGACAAAAATCGCTGAAATTCTTTTGACCGTCGATACCGCCATCGAAAAAATCGACGCCAGCATCGAAAAAAACCGAGAGCTCAAAAAAGGCTTGATGCACCAGCTCCTCACCCGTGGCATTGGGCATACAAAATTCAAGAAAACGGAAATTGGTGAGATTCCTGCGGATTGGGAGGTCAAACAAATTCATGAAATTTGTGAAAAACCTCAGTACGGCTTTACCGCTAGCGCGAATGATAAACCCGTTGGTCCCAAATTGCTTCGAATTACTGATATTCAGGATGAAGGTGTGAATTGGGAAACCGTGCCATATTGTGAATGTCCTGACTCATTGAAAACAGATTACCTTTTACATGTTGGTGATATTTTATTCGCCCGGACAGGCGCAACAACGGGAAAAAGTTTCCTCATTAAGGAATGTCCTGAAGCGGTATTTGCTTCATACTTGATCAGAGTTATTACGAAAGAAACTATCATTCCCGACTATTTATTCCTGGTTTTTGATTCTGCAATCTACTGGAAACAAATCAACCAACAAATAGGCGGTAGCGCACAGGGTGGCGTTAATGCATCGTCATTGGCAGAACTTAAAGTACCTATTCCCACAAAACCGGAGCAGAAAGAAATCGCCAGAATTATTACATCAACTAATCAAGAAATAGAGAGTGCAAATCTTCAAAAAAGGATACTCGAGAATCTCAAAAAATATTTGATGAATGTATTGTTGACTGGGAAACAACGTATAAATTTCTAAAAGGAGATTAAAATCATGACACCAGCAGAAATCGCAGCATATGTCGGCGCTGCCGCATGGCTCCCGCCGATTTTCTATGTGATATATAAAGCGACCATCAAACCTAAAATTGAACTTGTTCCGGGCTCAATCCCGGAAGTCGGATATACCACCTATGGTCCCATATTTAATATCAATTGCGCACTTTCGACCAGCAGATCCGATGCAGTTATACGGAATATTAGGGTGGTGCTCGAGCATGAGAAAGGCACAAAAATAACCTTAACATGGGCTTTTCTAAACGAAACATTTTCTGAGATAACCAGCATGAGCGGCGAAAGAGCTGAGATAAGCAAACGCCAACCCGCCATCGCATTAAAGGTGGGGACAGTTGCGCTTGTTGAAAAGTTGATAGGTTTTCAAGATTTTGAATTCCAAAGAAAGCGAAACGATCTTTATAAAAACCTAATCGAATTTTATAATCATGTGAAAAAAATCCATCCTCTAGCTTTTCAAAATGAGACGTTAGAATCCAGAGAGTTTGCTTCCGTAGTTGAGTTTTTTAAAAAGGAGTTTTTTTGGAAACAAGGCATTTACACTGCTAGAATTGATATTTTTCTAGTCGGAAAAAAGAAACCTGCAACTCAGAGTTTTAGTTTTCCCCTATCAGATTCAGAAATTGAGAGGCTTAACGAAAATTTATCAGAAATTGAAAGGGTTATCAAAGATGCCACGGCACCACCACCAGAGAATAAAAAACAAGAATTGTATAACTGGGTTAATCCTGCTTTGTCTTTAACAAAAAATGCATAACCCCAAATTCACCGAAGACACCCTCTCCGAACAACCCGCTATTGAGCAATTGAAGCGGCTAGGATATTCCTATGTCCACGACGATGCGCTGGATCCGGATCAAAACGACAAGTGCGAGCGTGCTTCCCGAAAAGAAGTCATTCTCCTGGACCGGCTCAGAAAAAAGCTCAAGGAGATCAATCCGCATTTAACTCCCCAATCCATCGACAAAGCCATTCGAAAAATAACTCATGTCCAGGCAGAAGGATTGATCGAAACGAACAAGATCATTCATCATGATCTTATTGCCGGAGTCTCCATCAGTCAGGAAGTAGACGGACGGCGCCAGCATCAAACGGTTCGTTTTATCGATTTTGAAAATACTGAAAAAAATGAATTTCTGGCCGTGAATCAGTTTTCTGTGAAAGGGAAAGAACCCGGACGTCCCGACATTATTATTTTCGTGAATGGCATTCCCCTGGTCGTGATCGAATGCAAAAGTCCGGTGGCCAAGGAAACCGGAATCAAGGAAGCCATCCACCAGCTTGCGAGATACCAAAACGAGATCGCCCCGCTTTTTCACACCAATGCCTTCGTCATCGGCTGTAATCTCTTGAATGCCAAATATGGCGTTATTGGCAATGAAGAGTCAAGCTTTCAGGATTGGAAAGACCCAAGCAGTGGAAGAAAACTTAAAGGACAGGAAATTCTGATCGAGGGCCTGTTATCCCAAAAAAATCTTCTTGATATCTTGCAGAATTTCATCGTTTTCGATTATTCACGCGAGGAACACCGGATTGTCAAAAAAATAGCCCGCTATCCGCAATTTCTGGCAGTAAATAAAATCACGCGCCGCGTTACGGAAGAAACGGACAAATGCGGAATTGTGTGGCATTGGCAGGGATCCGGAAAATCCCTCATCATGGTGTTTACCGCCATTAAACTCCGGCGCGAAGAAAAAAAGCTGAAAAATCCCACCGTCCTTATTGTTACTGACCGCACCAAACTGGATCGGCAGATAACCGAACAATTCCAGAATTGCGGTTTTCCAAATCCTATTCGTGCCCGTTCCAGCAAAAAACTTTACGAGCTCTTAAAAAGCGGCACGGGCGCAACGGTAATGACTACGGTTCAGAAGTTCAAAACACCTCTGGCCGATCCGCTTTCCAAAGCTCATAACATCATTGTGTTGACTGACGAAGCGCATCGTACCCAGTACGGCTCCTTCGCCCTGAATATGAGGAAGGCCTTGCCCAATGCCAGCTTCTTTGCTTTCACCGGCACCCCTCTCGACAAACGGGACCGGAACACCTACCGGCATTTCAGTCCTCCGGGAGAACGTTATCTTGACCGGTATACGATGAAACAATCACTCGAAGACGGCACAACAAAAGTTGTCAAGTATCAAAGCCGCATGGCCAATCTGCAAATTGTAGGCCGCACCATTGATCACCTCCTCAAGGAAATGTTTCCGGAAAAATCCGAAACTGAATTGTCCGGACTCAAGAAGAAATATGTGAATGTGGAAACTTTGCTTTCAGCGCCCCGAAGAATCGAGTTGATTGCCCGGGATATTGTGGAACATTTCACAACGAAGGCGCTGCCTGAAGGTTTTAAAGCGCAAATCGTGGCCGCAGACAGAAAGGCGGCGGTTCTGTACAAAGAGGCGCTTGACCGGCTTATTGAACCATCCTGGTCCACTGTGATCATGACCGTATCCAATGATGATTTGAAGGAATGGAAAGAGAAATACAGGAGAACCGCCGAAGAAGAAGACCGCATTACAGGAAAGGAAGTGTTTCAAAATCCGAAAGATCCTCTCAAGATTTTAATCGTGGCAGAAAAACTCACAACCGGATTTGACGCGCCTATTCTGCAGGTCATGTATCTGGATCAACGGATGAAAGAACATACGCTTCTTCAAACCATTGCCCGCACAAACCGCCCTTACCCACCCCGCAAACATTACGGTCTTGTGGTGGATTATGTCGGGGTGGGGCAGGAATTGTCTCTTGCTTTATCCATATTCGATAAAACAGATTTGGAAGGCCTTTTCTCTGTGGACGATTTGAAAAGAGAACTTGAGATTTTGAAAGAGCATCATGCCAAAGCCATGGCGTTTTTCAGGCGAATTAACCTTTCCGGCAAACCGGAAAAGGTTCTCCAACAATGTCTTGAAATTATTGAACCGGAAGATGTGCGGGCTGAGTTTGATGATCTTTTCCGGGCAATGACCAAAAGCATTGATATTCTGATGCCCGATCCCAGTGTGGAACCGTTTCTCAAGGATTTCAAGTTTCTGGGGATGGTGCGAGAAGCGGCGAGGAATCTTTATCGGGATGAACGGCTAACGCTGGAAGATTGCTCCAGGAAAATTGAAAATCTGATCCATGCGCATATCAGGGATATGGGTGTTGAAGAAATTCTCGCACCCATTAATATTTCAGCACCTGATTTCAAAGAACAATTGGACGTTAAGGGAAGTCCCAAAGCAAAAGCAAGCCATATTGAACATGCGATGCGCCAGGAAATTTCCGAAAAATTGACCGAAAATCCCGTGTTTTACGGATCTTTGCAGGATCAGCTCGAAACTATGATTAAGGAATACAAACTTCACCGCAAAGATGAGGCAACACTTCTCAGGGAATTAATGGCCTTAAGAGACCAGGAAGAAAGACAGGCAGTAATTGCAAAAACCAAGGGGCTGTCAGAAGATGAATTTGCCTTTTATGGTCTATGGGAGCCCCATTCGGATAATCTCTTTAAGGGAGACGATAAAAAACGATGCATTTTTACGCGGGAACTGGTTCAGATAATTTTGGGCAGAACAGTGATTGATTGGGTAGACAAACCCGACATACTGCGAGAAATGAGGCGCGGTGTTAAGAAAGTCTTAAAGGATGCCGGAATCAAGGATGGCAAAATCGATTCTTTTACCCGTGAAATTATGGAACTTGCAAAAGTGAAATTCAAAGACCGCCATGGAAACCGTTAATTTCGGTTCAAATCAGATCCGCTTTACGGTCAAAAGATCAAACAGTCGAAAAACGGTGGGAATCATGGTGGATACCGATAGCTCCATCGCCATTACCGTCCCCGCGCCTTTGAATGATGAAGTCATCAAGAAAGTAATCCGAAAAAAAGCCAGATGGATTTTAGGCAAACAACGTTATTTTTTCGAGATCAGGGCTCGTTTCCCCATTAAAGAATTCGTAAGCGGAGAAGAAATCTTGTTTCTTGGAAAAAGATTCAGGCTGAAAGTAGCGGCTAATGGCTCCAATCCAGAAATTAGACGTGAGGGAAGAAAGCTTTATGTAGGCTTAAACCACACCACCTGTTTGAATCAGAAAAAGGACGAAGTAAAAGGCCTCCTCACAGACTGGTATCAGTCGCAGGCGGATGAAATTATAAGGACACGAGTTTCTCGATTTTCGTCCAAGGTGGGAGTTCACCCCAAGGTAATCAAAGTCAAAAATCAGGAAAAACGCTGGGGCAGTTGTTCCAAATCAGGAGTCCTTCGCTTTAATTGGAAAATTATTATGGCTCCGGTATCCATCGTCGATTACGTCTCCGTACACGAACTTTGTCATCTGAAATTTCAGAATCACTCCCCCGCTTTCTGGAAGCTCGTCAGTTCGGTGTTGCCGGATTATCAGGAAAGACGGGAGTGGCTGAGGAAGAACGCCCCCACCTTAAGCATTTGAAAACCTCCCTATCTTTTAAAAAGCCGGAATCACCAAGCATCGCAGCTACGATACAATAATTTACCTCCCCGCTAGGGTCCCCGCTTGCCTCCCCGCATTATTTTTTTGAAGCGGGGAGTTAAATTCCATTCCGGTTTTTTGAACTCCAATGAAATCAAGCATTTCCTCACCTCGCAGGGTCGGCGATTCGCCTCCCCGCCCAACTGACTAATCTCCCTCATTATGGAGATCCACTTGGAAATTTGGATATGTGGAAGGGAGATTAGTCAGTTGGTCTACTACTCGGTGAGGAAGTGGGAATAGGATAAAGTTAGTTGTATTTGGATTAAGTTCAAAAACCAGACACGAAAAAAACAGAAAATATTTCATCACTCTGCACAACAACGGGATAGGAATAATGTTTAATTGATTCTTGCCGTCTCGACCCCCCTGTTAGCCCCTCTATAGTGAGAAAACATTTAAAAATCCAAAGACGCCAAGCCACAAACTTGAGTCCATAGACGAAGTCATAAAACTTCAAGCTGCTAATTCTATAAACCGAGGACTTCACATGATTCTCACCGACCATTGGACCCCGGATTTCGACGATCCTGATGACTTATTGCCGGAAGAACGACTCGATCGAGTCGTGCGGCTACTGGCTTTGGGTGCTGTCCGGTTAGCTCAGGAAAGGAAAGTTTTGAAAACTCGTCTTGACTATCCAAAATAGAATCCCTATCCTTCGGCAAATCGGCTTAAATTTACGGAATGTGAGGATTAGACAATATGAAACCAATTCGATGGTGCGCCATTTACACGCGAAAGTCCACGGACGAAAATCTGAATTCTGATTTCACATCTTTAGATGCTCAGCGAGAATCGGGCGAGTCTCTGATTAAAAGCCGGAAGGAAGAAGGCTGGCAACTTTATCCCGAACAATTCGATGATCCCGCCTACTCCGGCGGAAACATTAATCGTCCAGGACTTCAACGTCTTTTGGCTCTGGTGCGTCAGGGGAAAATTCATGTCGTCATCGCCTACAAGTACGACCGGCTGAGCCGCAACATCAAAGATTTCGTGAGAATTCTGGACCTATTTGACAAATACGGTGTCGCGTTTGTCTCTGTCACCCAGCAATTCGACACTTCTACTTCGATTGGCCGGATTTTTCAGACGATGCTGATGGGATTTGCTCAGTTTGAACGGGAGCTTGTAAGCGAGCGCACACGGGATAAACGGGCAGCGATGATTCAAAAAGGCAAATGGCCGGGCGGAATGCCGATCATTGGCTACGATGTTGATTCGACAACCAAAAAACTCGTTGTCAATCGCAACGAAACCAAACAAACCCAAGATCAATTTCTTTTTTATCTGAAAGAAAAATCTTTAGGACGAACAGCAAAATTACTGAATGAGAAAAACTATCGTCTGAAAAAATGGACAAACAAAGAAGGTCTTGAAAAAGGCGGCGGCAGATACAACAAGTCCAACCTGGTGAATATTCTCAGGAATCCGCTCTACATCGGAAAACTCAGATACAAGGATAAGCTGTTCAAAGGCGAACACACGGCGCTTGTTGAAGAAAGCCTTTTTGATCGTGTCCAGAAACTCCTGAATCAAAATAATGGAACCCATCATTCTGCCAGTCAGGATAAACACGAATTTCTCTTGAAAGGACTTGTGCGCTGCCAGGCCTGCGGCTCCACCATGACATCCAATTTCGCTTATTCGAAAGGAGAGAAATATTTTTATTACAAATGCGTGAAAGTGAACAAATTCGGCAAGGAAGCCTGCCCGGTTAAAAGCGCTCCAGCCAAAGAATTGGAAGCCTTGATTGTAAAACGTCTTTCTTTTTTGGGTGAGAACAAGAAGCTCGTCGAGAAAATCGTAAAGGAAGCCCAAGAATCCTCCGTGAAGGCATTTGGCCCGCTCAGGGAGGATCGCAAACGCGCTCAAGAAGAAATCAGAAAAGTGGATGAGGCAGCCAAAAAACTAATCCTGGCTCTTGGTTCCTCTAAAAATCGATTTGTACTGGAAAAACTAGACGAACTTGAGGCGACAAAACAAAAGGCCGAGGAAAGGCTGGCGGAAATCAACTTAACCGTTCAAAAACTTGAAGGACAAGTAATTGATGCAGAAATTATCCGGAAGAACCTCAAGCAATTTGAAGCGGCATTCGAAAAACTCACTCTGAACGAACGAAAAGACCTTCTGCGGCTGCTTATCAAAGAAGTGATCTACGATCAAACCCAGTCCAAAATCAAACTGACCTTGCGCCCTCTGCCCGATCTGGGCTTCGTGATTGAGGACGGCAAGGTCAGTTTTGATGAGCGTCAAGAATGGCTCCCCGGCCAGGACTCGAACCTGGGACAAGCGCGTTAACAGCGCGCTGCTCTACCAGCTGAGCTACCGGGGAAAACTGGTAAAAATGTCGGTGAAGTATACTGATTTGAGGTTTTGGACGCCAGTCAAAAATCAATGCCAGAGCGCCAGAACGTGTGGCAGAAAGATGATGACACCGATCACGGCGGCCATAATATTGGCGATCAGGACGGCACCGGCGGCGATGTCTTTAATCACCTTCACTTCAGGATGCTCGCTCGGATGAAAAAAATTCAGGATTTTCTCGACGGCGGTGTTCAGGAACTCGAGTGAAAAAATGAGGGCGATGCCCAGAATCACGAAACACCATTCGATTCGACCCAGATGAAAAATAAATCCGGCGATGATGACGACCACACCAACGGCCAACTCGATCCGGAAGCTGAGCTCGTTCTTGAAGACAAAAGCCGCGCCTTCCGACGCCCAGAATATTTTTTTGATGATTTTTAGAATCATGAAATTTTCTCTCCCGCCGCCACGGCCATTTCCGCAGCCGCTTGATTTTTCCACGGCGTCTGCCATCCCAGAAATTTTGGCGCAGCTACGTCGTAATCGGAAATCTTGATCACTAGCCGGAGCCCGTCTGTGTAGTACGGATCATCAGTCAGATTTTTCCTTGGTTTTTCGCGGGTCGCCGCGCCCACGCCCAAAACATAGCCGGCAATTTCAACCCGTTCGATAGCCGCAAAGTCGGAGAAAATATAATCGCGGATTTCATCGACATCCGGATCAATAATATGCGTGGTAAATTTCAGATCTTCCAACGTAAATTTGACCCCGATATCGCGGCTGACCTGCCCCACCCACACCGTTTTTCCCTCGAATTGATTCGGGGTAAACCACAGCCTCAGATGCATGCGCTCGTTGATGCTCGAGCGAATTCGTTGAAACGCCAGGTCCTGTTTGCGTCCGTCGAAATAAAGACCGCTGACCGGCGAATACCGGTATCCCTTCCCACGAAAAAATGCGTTGATGGCTTTCATCATCGTGCGCATCGTCAGCTTTTCCACCGGATCCCAGCCCGCTTCGGTGAATACATTCAAAATATCGTTCAGATCCCCGACCAGAATTAAATTCAGGGGATCGCCGTCTTTCTTGCCGTTTTTACTTTTCGTGCAGCACGGAACCGTCTCTTTCAGATATTGCCGCACTGACGCCTCATCCATCACAACCGGCTTCGAATCGCGCATCAAGCGATCCAGCTCCACATTTTCATAATCCGGATTAATCCCGGGAATGTCGATCACGAAATTGAACTTCAACGTTTGCTTCTCGCCCATCAACGCAACGGGAACCGACTTTAACCCTTCGTCCACCTGCGTGTACACATACCCCGACACTTCCGCGCCGGGGGCAACAACCGTATTGTTGATTTCGTTTTCGTTTAACGCCGCCGCCGTTCTTATATTAATGGAACCTGCCCGCATAAAATTGAGCGGGAGAAACGCGGCGGATAGCGCTTTGAAAATGCCCTCCCCCTCGATCAGTCTTTTCCGCGCACGAAACGCAGCCTCGGCGGACGGATAATAATGCGGATCCACTGCATATTGAGTAAACAAATACGGCTCGGAACCATGATTCGCGATTTTAATCCACACCGGCTGGATGTTGTGCCTCACAAGCGCCGCGCCAAAATATTCGACTGATTCTTTCGGCCCCATCGCGGAAACGGTGACGGTGACATTGTTATTGGTTTTGGTTTGAGCGCGCTGCATAAAAGCGGAATCGGCGGCAGGTTTAGGAAGATGCGTCGACGCGCAACCCGCAATAACCGCAAGAAGAAAAAATACGGGAAAAAACTTTTTCATTCAACCTCAGATTTTTTGACGGCCCTGAAACGCGCGGGCCAGAGTAGCTTGATCGGCGAATTCCAGCGGATGCCCCACCGGAATGCCGCGCGCGATGCGCGTGACGCGAACCGCACGGTCCGCAAGCAATTCCGCGATATAATTGGCCGTGGCCTCGCCTTCCGAGCGGGCGCTCGTGGCCAAAATCAATTCCTCGATGCCGTCACGGGCGATGCGCTCCATCAATTCTTTCAGGCGAATGTCTTCCGGGCCGATACCGTCCTGCGGCGACAAATGGCCCAAGAGAACGTGATAAAGTCCTTTGTAGACACCCGCCTTTTCAAACGCGGCTACATCTTTCGGATCTTCGACCACCAGAATTTGTTTCGGTTCCGCGCATCGTCCTGACAGACGTGGCAGGTGCGGCCTTCGCTCAGATTGAAACATTGCTCGCAGAAAAATGTCTGCTCTTTCACACGCATGATCAGCTCGGCCATGCGGCGCGCCTCGGGTGTGGGACATTTCAGGAGATAAAACACCATGCGCTCGGCGGAACGCGGGCCGATGCCCGGAAATTTCGCGAAAGCCTGAATGAGATTGGAAATGTTCGGCGAGTAGCCCTTCATTAATCTTTCCTCAAAATTCGTCCGTCAAATATATTCATGGCCTCAGAAATAATGTCGGGCACTTTATCGTCCGCCTGTGCCGCCGGTAACGATCCTTTATTTATGGAAGCGGAAGAACCGTCGGCTTGAGTCGTCACAAAGTTCACGCCGATGGCCGATCCGGTCTTTTCGGCAATAATCGCCTGCACCAAATCGACATTCTCTTTCTTCTCCATCGCCTCTTTGTGAAAACGAAACTCGATGGGAAATCCGATGAGCAAATCC
>JACROU010000038.1 GCA_016214265.1 Candidatus Omnitrophota bacterium | reverse complement strand
TACCCACAGACTCCACAGCACTGCGACTACTTTTTCTCTCTCAAATTCAAAAACACCATTTCCGCCGGCCCGGTTCCTGCCATGATCGGATTTGGCTCCCTTTCCGTGATTGCCTACAGAATAGACAAAAATTAAAGAAAAAACCCGGCTGGCTATCAAGAATCTAGCCATCGATTTGCTGGAACTTCAGGCTAAGCGAAGTCTGATGAAAGGACTTAAGTGTCAGCCGGATGGAGAATGGATGGTGCGATTTGAGGAAGAGTTTCCCTTCGAGGAGACTCCAGATCAAGTCAAGGCTTGGGAAGAAGTCAGGAAGGATATGGAATCCGAAAAGCCGATGGATCGCTTGCTTTGCGGTGATGTTGGTTTCGGAAAAACTGAGGTGGCTATGCGGGCTGCCTTTAAGGCGGTGATGAATCAGCGTCAGGTAGCCTTTCTTGTTCCGACGACGATTTTAGCCGAACAGCATTTTTTATCGCTCTCCAGACGGGCGAAGAATTTTCCCGTTCGTGTGGAGGCTCTCTCCCGGTTTAAAACAAAATTGGAACAAAAGCGGATTGTCGATGATGTGAAAGCGGGATTGGTGGATATCGTTATTGGGACTCACCGCTTGCTTTCCAGCGATATTTATTTCAAAAATCTCGGGTTGGTGGTGATCGATGAAGAACAGCGGTTTGGCGTTCGCCACAAAGAAAAGCTTAAGCACCTTCGCGAACTGGTTGACGTTCTTACGCTCACAGCCACGCCTATCCCGAGAACATTGTACCTGTCGTTGCTGGGTGCCAGAGATATGTCCACTATCAGTACGCCGCCCAAAACGCGTCTTCCGGTCGAAACGCAGGTTATCAATTTTGACGAACCAAGAATCAAAACCATTTTTCAGGAGGAGATCACCCGGCATGGGCAGATTTATTTTGTTCATAACCGCGTGCAGTCGATAGAAAAAATTCATTCCCGACTTCATGAATTATTGCCAGAAGTAAAATTTGGAGTGGCACACGGACAGCTGCCTCCCAAGGCGCTCGAAGAAGTGATGGTTGCCTTTATCGATAAGAAAATTGATTGCATGATTTCCACCAATATTATTGAGTCCGGGCTCGATATTCCAAATGCCAATACAATTATTGTCAATCGGGCCGACACATTTGGGCTGGCTGATTTGTATCAGCTGAGGGGACGTGTGGGACGTTATACCGAAAAGCGTAAGGCATACGCTTATTTCATTGTTCCTAAGAATTGGAATATGACCGAAGATGCGGAAAAGCGAATTGCCGCTATCGAACGATTTACCGAGCTGGGGTCGGGTTTTAGAATTGCCATGGAAGACCTTGAAATTCGTGGGGCTGGCAACGTGCTGGGCGTTGAGCAGAGCGGATTTATCTATGCGGTGGGCTTTGATTTGTACTGCCGGCTTCTTCAGCAGACAATTGAGGAAGAGAAAAAGAAATTGAAAATGAAATAGCTAACGAGGACAATAGACGTCTATGAAAAAAACCGCCATATTCCTAATGCTGGCTTTTGGTTTAATGCCCGCAGTTGTGCATTCGGAAATCATTGATCGAGTTGCTGCTGTCGTTAATGACGATGTGATCACACAATCTGAAATAGACCTGATGATACGTCCGTTTTTTGAGCAAATGAAAAGCTCTTACCAGGGGCAGGAGCTTATGGAAAAACTGACCGAAATGCGCAGGACGTTGCTGAATCAACTCATCGAAGATAAACTGGCGTATCAGGAGTCGATCAGGAAAAAAATAGAAGTTTCAGAAAGTGATATTGACGAGAAAATTCTCGATTTCAAGCGCCGGTTCAAGGCGGAAGATGAATTTAATAAGATCATGACGGCTCAGGGGATGACGATGACAAAACTTCGTGACCGTTATCGTCAGCAGATTGCTATTCGAAGATTGCAGAATCTTGAAGTGCGGGCGAGGGTTTTGGTATCTCCTAAAGAAATCGAGGACTACTTTGCCGTGCACGAAAAACAATTCAATCAGCCGGAAAGAGTTAAATTAAGAAGCATTACAATTCGTAAAGCACCTGAAAAACAAACCAAGATTGATGAGGATGCCAAAGCTAAAGCCGATCAGATCTTGGCGGATATTAAAAAAGGAGCTGATTTCGCAAAAATCGCCGAAGCCCATTCGGAAGATCATAACGCTGCAAGCGGCGGTGATCTGGGGTTGGTAGGTCGCGGGGAAATGGCTAGGGTTATTGACGAAGTCGTATTTGCGTTAAAGCCCGGGGATTTATCCCCTGTTATTGAAACGGATATCGGCTATCACATTTTCAAAGTGGAAGAACGGCAGGAAGGGAAAAAACGTACATTGGATGAGTGTCGTGCCGAGATTCAAGAAATTCTTTTCCGCGAAAAAGCAAAAAAGCGCTTTGACGAGTGGATGAAGGAGCTCAAAGCCAAGGCGTATATTTCAATCCGTTAATATGAGACATAAAGTATTGGCCATTACTCTCGGAGATCCCGGAGGGATAGGCCCGGAAGTGACTCTGAAAGCAATACGGCATTTTAAGCAGTACGCCCCACTTATTCTGATCGGAAGTCTCTCCAATCTGGAACACCTCAACAAACAATTAAATACACGTTTCAAATTTCAGCCCATCCAATCCGGTCAACTCAAACATGGTTTTAAATTTCAAAAAAATATTGTACCGGTTTTGGATGTGAAGATTCCCGGGAAAAACCCGAAGTTTGCTTTTGGAAAAGTTTCCGCCGTGAACGGTTTGATGGCGATTGAGGCGGTGAAAGAGGGTGTGAATTTATGTTTGAGTGGAGCGGCGGATGCGCTGGTGACCGCCCCGATTAATAAAGCGGCGATTCAGAAAATCCTTCCCAATTTTGATGGTCACACTGAATTTTTAAAACGCCGCACCGGAGCAAAGCGGGTTGCCATGATGTTTTCGGCCGGCAGGCTGAGGATGTCCCTAGTTACGATGCATTTGCCTCTCAAAGACGTCAGTAAGGCGCTAAAACAGGGCCAGATTCGGGAAAAGATTGAATTGACTTATGATGCGCTTAAAAATCTTTTCGCAATCCCAAGACCCCGGATTGGTGTTTCCGCATTAAATCCACACGGAAGTGAATTTGGCGATGAAGAAAATCGAATTATTGCACCGGCGGTTAAGGCTTGTTCCAGACGGATGCCGAATCTTTTCGGTCCCATCCCCGGGGACGAAATTTTTCGTGAACTGTGGGAAGGTAAATGGGACGCTGTTATAGCCATGTATCATGATCAAGGTTTGGCGCCGTTTAAAATGGTGGCGTTTCGAACCGGAGTGAATTTGACGCTCGGACTTCCGTTTGTCCGAACATCACCCGATCACGGAACGGCATTCGACATTGCTTACCAAAACAAAGCGGATCATCGACCGATGCTCTCAGCGATGGGGCTTGCCTTAAAATTGGCGAACAAAAAGAAGTGAAACACCAGCCTTTTGAATTCCTCAAGAAATACAGCGTCCGTCCCGTCAAACATCTCGGGCAAAATTTTCTTATCGACGGCAATGTGATCCAGAATATTGTCGACGGCTTTAATCCCGGAGAGGGTGAGACGGTGGTGGAGGTGGGGCCTGGTCTTGGCGCGCTCACTCAGCTGATGCTTGAACGGGGAGCCAGGGTGTTGGGTGTGGAAAAAGATCCGAAGCTGCGAGCGGTGCTTGAAAAAGAGCTCGCGGTTTATGGTGACCGTTTTCGATTAATCGGGGATGATATCCTCGATCTCGATTTTGCGAAAACATTCAGGCAAAAAAAAGTTCGTGTGATTGGTAATCTGCCGTACTATTTGACCTCACCGCTTATTTTCCAGCTGATCGAAGAGCGCAAGAATGTTGACTCGGCTGTGTTGATGGTGCAAAAAGAAGTCGCGGACCGTATTTTGGCACTGCCTGGCACCGAAGATTATGGCCGGCTTACCGTTGCAGTTCGGTTTTTCGCGGATGTGAAGCGTCTGATGAATGTTTCCCGAAAATCGTTTTTCCCGCCTCCCAAAATTGAATCGAGCGTCATTCTGCTAGAATTTCGTCCGGAGTCGGAAATCAAAAAGGCGGAAGTGGATCCTGAATTTTTCCTCGAAGTGGTTAAGATTGCGTTTAGTCAGCGGAGGAAAAACCTCGTCAATTGTCTGCACCACGCACAGTTAGTCTTTCTCAACAAAGAAGGATTGGGCGGGCTTTTAGGTCAGGTTGGCATCGAGCCGGACAAGCGGGGGGAAGAGCTTTTTCTTAAGGACTTTATCGCGATTTGCCGTAAATTACAGGAACTTGTCAAAGCCAAACCGAAGTGTTAGGCTCTCGAGGATTGTTACCAACCGGAGACGATTTATGCAAGTAGACATTGTTAAAGTAGCTCAATTGGCCCGAATTAAGTTGAAGGATGCGGAGAAGGTGAAGCTCCAGAAAGACCTGAACAGCATCCTCGACTATGTGGCTCAGCTGAACGAACTCGACACCAAAAATGTGGAGCCGACCAGCCATGTCCTGAACCTTGAAAATGTGTATCGAAAAGACGACGTGAAGAATTGGCCGATCCGCGATGAAGTTCTGAAATATGCCCCGCTTACCGCGGATGGGAAGTATTTTAAAGTCCCGAAAGTGATTGAGGGGGAATAGCATGTCCAAAGATTTGTTTCGCATGACCCTCAAAGAGGCCGCCGGATTTCTTTCCTCGCCGGAAAACTTCTCAGCCCTGCACAAATCGTTGACGGACCGTGCCGGTGCCGTCGATGCCAAAGTGAAGGCCTACACCCAGCTTAATCATGACGGAAAAGACTTTCTCGCAAAAACACCTCGTAATGGCAAACCGCTTTGGGGCGTTCCCGTTTCAGTCAAAGAAAATATTTGCACGCATGGTTGGGAGACGACCTGCTCGTCAAAAATTTTAAAAGGATATATTCCTCCGTACGATGCCACCGTGATTCGGAAGCTGCGTGATCAGGGCGCTTTTCTTTTCGCCAAATGTAACATGGACGAATTCGCGTTCGGTTCTTCCTCGGAAACCTCGGCGTTTCATCCCACGTTTAACCCTTGGGATCTCGAGCGCGTTCCGGGCGGGTCCAGTGGCGGTTCTGCGGCCTGTGTCGCCGCGGATGAAGCCATTTGCGCTTTGGGCTCAGACACCGGGGGATCGGTTCGTCAGCCCGCATCGCTGTGCGGCGTGGTGGGAATGAAACCGACTTATGGCCGTGTGTCGCGTTTTGGACTGATTGCTTTCGGCTCCAGTCTCGATCAAATTGGCCCGCTCACAAAAAATGTGGAAGATAATGCGATACTGCTCGGCGCGATTGCGGGGCATGATCCGTTGGATTCGACGTCCGCGAATGTACCGGTTCCGGATTACACCAAGTCGCTCGTCAAAGACGTGAAGGGACTCAGAATCGGGCTTCCCAAAGATTATTTTATTTCCGGGATTGATCCGGAAGTCGAGGCCGCGGTGCGTGAGGCAGCAAAAGTGTATGAGCAGCTTGGCGCAACGATTAAAGAAATTAGTCTTCCGCACACGAAATATGGCGTCGCAGTGTATTACGTGGTCGCGACGGCGGAGGCCAGCTCGAATTTGGCCCGATTCGATGGCGTTCAGTACGGCTTTCGTTATCCCACTGACAATCTGTTGGATATGTACGTGGAAACGCGCGATCAGGGATTCGGACAGGAAGCCAAGCGCCGGATTTTGCTCGGAACTTTTGTGCTCTCCGCGGGTTATTATGACGCGTATTATCTGCGCGCTCAAAAAGTGCGTACACTGATCAAACAGGATTTCGAAAATGCGTTCAAGGAAGTGGATGTCATTCTTTGCCCGACCTCGCCGTCGACAGCGTTTAAAGTCGGCGAGAAAATGAATGATCCGCTTTCGATGTATCTTTCAGACATTTATACCATCAGTTCGAATTTGGCAGGGGTGCCTGCGTTGTCCGTGCCTTGTGGTTTCGACAGTAAGGGCCTTCCTATCGGCTTTCAGCTGATGGGCAAGTACTTTGATGAGCCGACGATGTATCGGGCGGCTTATTCCTATGAACAGACGATGCACTGGTATGAGCGCAAACCAAAACTTTAGGGGATAGCCGATGTCACTTGAAAAATATGAGCCTGTAATCGGACTTGAAGTGCATGTCCAGCTTCAAACAAAAAGCAAGATTTTCTGTTCCTGCTCCACAAAATTTGGCGCGGAGGCTAATACGCAAACGTGTCCCATTTGCCTCGGACTTCCCGGATCACTTCCGGTGTTGAATGAACAGGCTCTTTATTACGGGATCAAAGCCGGGATTGCGCTGAATTGCCACATTGCTGAGCGTTTGAAATTTGACCGGAAAAACTATTTTTATCCGGATTTGCCGAAGGCCTATCAGATTTCTCAATTCGATATGCCCGTCGCCTATAGGGGATGGCTGATGATTGAAACCAAGGATGGAAATAAAAAGATCGGAATTACGCGCGCGCATTTGGAAGAAGATGCGGGTAAATTAATTCATGAGGGGATCAAAGACGCGAGCGTCGTTGATTACAACCGCTGCGGCACACCGCTTCTTGAAATTGTTTCAGAGCCTGATTTGCGAACTCCGGAAGATGCTTATGAGTATCTGACCACGCTGAAGGCCATTCTGGAATATCTCGAAGTCAGTGATTGCAATATGGACGAGGGCAGCCTTCGCTGTGACGCGAACGTTTCTATCCGCTTAAGGGGTGCGGAAAAATTTGGAACCAAAGCCGAGATTAAGAATCTGAATTCGTTTAAGGCTGTCGCCAAATCCATTCAATATGAAATTGAAAGACAGGCAGAAGTGTTGGAGTCGGGTGAACGGGTGATTCAGGAAACGCGGCTTTGGAATGATGAGAAAGGGCAAACTATTTCGATGCGCTCGAAAGAGGAAGCCCACGACTACCGCTATTTCCCTGAACCCGATTTGGTTCCATTTACGATTTCTAGGCAGAGGGTCGAGGAAATTCGCAAAACTTTGCCGGAACTTCCGCAGGCTCGCGAGGAGCGGTTTCTTCGCGATTACAAACTTTCGAATTATGACGCGCATGTGCTTGTTTCTGACAAAAAACATGCAGATTATTTTGAGCAGGCCATTCGCGCAGGTGCGGATCCGAAGAAGGTTTCCAATTGGTTGACGTCGGAACTTTTTGGACTTTTAAATACGCGTAAAGAGACATTGGACACTTGCAAAGTTTCCGCCAAAGCGCTTTCAGGTTTAATCCAACTGATTGACAAACAAGTGATCAGCGGCAAAATCGCCAAAGAAGTTCTGCCCATCATGGTTGAAACCGGCAAAGATCCCGAAACGATCGTAAAAGAAAAGGGGCTAGTTCAGGTCACGGATACGAAATTTTTAGAAGACATCGCTAAAAAAATTATTGAAGTTAACCCTAAATCGGTAGCCGACTTCAAGTCAGGCAAAACAGCCGCCATTGGTTTTCTTGTTGGACAGATGATGAAAGAAACCAAAGGCAAGGCCAATCCGGCGCTCGCGAACCAAATCCTTGAGCAGCAGCTAAAAAAATCATAATTCATTCCAGGTTCCTTTTTCCATGATCAAACCTATTAAATTTGAGATTCTGTTTTTGACATTGATCTTCTGTTTTGGGCAAGTCGAGGGAAATGTTTTTGCAAAATGGTCTGAGCTCGACGAAGTGAAATCTTTGGTTGAACAACATTGTCCAAAAGAGGTGAATGATGATCAGTTGGTTGATGGGGCCTGTGATGGATTACTGAAATCTCTTGATTTGTATAGCGAGTATCTTTCCAGGCGGGAATATCAGGAAATTACCAACGATGTTCATGGAAGATATGGCGGCGTTGGGATTGTGATTGCCATGCGCGGGGATTATCCTAAAGTGGTAAAAGTGTTGAAAGCTTCACCGGCTGAACGCGCGGGTATTCAGGAATTGGATGAAATTACATCCATAAATGGCGTAAGCTGCTTTCGTAGTACCATATTTCATATTATTGAAGAACTTCGCGGTCCGATAAATTCGCAAGTCACGATTGTTCTTAAACGCCCAGGAATGCGACATGATATTGCTGTGACATTAGAACGGGCAAAAATTATTATTGAGAGCGTCAGAGACTTTCGAGTGTTTCCGCTGGATATCGGGTATATCAAACTTGTTGAGTTTGTTGAAAATTCAGCAGCTGATCTGGATCAGGCTTTGCTTGAACTGCGGAAATCAGGGGTTCAATATTTGATTTTGGATCTGCGTAATAATACGGGAGGAACTTTGGATTCGGCTGTTCAAATCGCCAAGAAATTTCTTCCTGCAGGAACGTTAATTGTAAAGACTGCCGGGAAGACGCCGGAGGATCGCGGCATTTTTTATGCAGACGGCCATGATCCGGAGATCACCTTACCGATGTTTGTTTTGGTGAATCGATATACGGCTAGCGCCTCTGAAATTGTTGCCGGCGCGCTCAAAGATAATCGACGGGCTAAAATAGTTGGAGAGAAAACTTTTGGTAAAGGCTCTGTTCAAACGATTTTCCCTCTCGTCAGTGGTGGAGCAGTAAGGCTGACAACGGCGCATTATATGCTTCCGAGTGGGAACATAATTGACCAGCAGGGTATTCAGCCCGATATTGAATTGACATTTCCTGATGAAATTGAACAAATCAAGGAAATGGCCGATAAAAAAGATTCAATTTTAGAGAAAACTTTGGAGATTTTGCATGGCACGAAGACGCAGAAGTAGGGGGGGCGGGGCGAGACGCCGCCGATTTAGCCTCAAGGGTAATACGCCTCTGACGTTATTTTTGGGCGCGGCCATTGGCATAGTCGGTTTTTGGCTTGCTGTCCAACTGGCTAATTCTCCTTTGGTGGCTTCTATATTTTTGGAAAAACATCCTTCAATTGAGGTGTCCAGGAAAATTTCCGCTCAATCGACGCGGATTCTGCCTTCAGACTTGTCACCCGAGTACCATAAACCTATCGCGGTACCAGTAACGCCTAAGATTGAAAAAACCGCGGTTCCGGTTGAGAAGGAAGTGCCCAAAGCTGTAATTCCTTCAAAGCAAGGTCCGCGGGTGGCCATTGTGATCGATGATATTGGCTATCATGATCGTTTAGAGCGCCTCCTTTTTTCCACCAAACTGCCGCTCACGCTTTCGATTATGCCTCAACTTGAATTTTCTACGCATTTTTCCCGGGAGGGGAAAAAAAGAGGTTATGAGATTATTCTTCATCAACCGATGGAGCCAGAAGTGCAATTTGGAGATTCGGATCCAGGAATGATTTCTACCTGGATGAATAAAGAGCAGGTTCAGCGGATGCTGAAACTCGATTTGTCGACTGTCCCGGATGCGGATGGTATGAATAATCACATGGGTTCGAAAGCGACCGAGAACGCGAAATTGATGCGCTGGGTTTTTGAGGTGCTTAAAGAACGCAATCTCTTTTTTCTGGATAGTGTGACAAGTGCGCATTCGTTGGGTTGGGCAACAGCTCAATCTGTGAATTTGCCGCACCTGAAACGTAATGTGTTTTTGGATAATGAAGACAATCCGAAATATATTGAAAATCAAATATGGCAGTTGCTTGAAAAAGCTAAAACGCAAGGGTTTGCCATCGGTATCGGTCATTACCGTCAAACAACACTCGATGTGCTGAAGCGTATGGCCCCTAAGATCAAGAAACAGGGCGTCGAAGTTGTCAGTTTGAAAGATTTGTTGAAACAACAATGATTACTCTCGGTATTGAAACTTCCTGCGATGAAACCTCTTGCGCCATTTTGGAAAACGGCGACAAGATTCTGTCCAATATTATTAGCTCCAGTCTTGAAAAACATCAGCCTTTTGGGGGTGTTGTCCCTGAAATTGCCTCGCGCCACGCGCTTGAGAATATTCAGTTTGTATTTGACGAAGCGCTTGCTCAAGCAGGAAAGCGCATTGACGATATTGATTTGATTTCTGTCACGCGAGGCCCAGGACTGATCGGATCCTTGCTTGTGGGCATTTCTTTTGCCAAAGCGTTATCGTTTTCCAAAAAAATTCGTTTCGTGGGTGTCAATCATCTTGAGGCCCATCTGGAAGCAAATTTAATTGCGGTTTCGACGCCCCCAAAATCTTATATCGGTTTGATTGTTTCTGGCGGACATACTCTTTTAGTTCGTTTTCAGAACGGAAAATACGAAAAATTGGGCGGCACAATTGACGATGCGGTTGGAGAGGCGTATGACAAGGCCGCGAAGCTGATGGGACTGGGATATCCGGGGGGGCCAATTCTTGATCAATTAGCATCGGTAGGCGATTATAAGCGTTTCAAATTTACCAAACCCAAAATTGATGGAGAGTTCGATTTCAGTTTCAGCGGGATCAAAACTGCGGTGCTCCATCTTGTCCGGGATTTGGGGCAAAATCTCGAGAAAGAAATTCCCAATATTGCTGCCAGCTTTCAACATACGGTGATTGGATGGCTTGTAGATGGTGTGAGGCGTGTCTACGAAAAGACCGAGGAAGAACATGTGCTAATCGGGGGTGGTGTGAGCGCCAACTCACTGCTTCGCAGCCGTTTAAAAGAATTGGGTGCAGAAATGGGGATAACGGTTTACATCCCGCCGATTTCCTTGACCGTCGACAACGCTGCCATGATCGCGCGGTTGGGTTATGACAAATTTAAGCAGGGAATCAGTTCTGAATTTGATATGTCGGCATCACCCAATCTGAAAATTGGACTTTGATGCTTGATTGACACAACTGCGCCGCGTTTATAGAATACCCGAATATCATTTGAAAGGATACTCATGTTAAAGCTAAAACTTGGACTTCCGAAGGGAAGTCTTGAAAACTCAACATTTGATCTGTTTAAAAAAGCTGGTTTTTCGATAAACGCAAACTCGCGTTCTTATTATCCTTCTGTAGACGATGAAGAACTTGAAATTGTTTTATTCCGGCCGCAGGAAATGTCCCGATACGTTGAAGACGGGATTGTCGATGCGGGACTGACCGGGCATGACTGGATTGTGGAAAATGGATCCAATGTTCAGGAGGTTCTTGAGCTGACTTATTCGAAGCAGACCAAGAAGCCGGTTCGTTGGGTTCTTGCGGTACATAAAGAATCGCCGGTTAAAAATGTGAAAGATTTGAATGGTAAAAAAATCGCCACCGAATTGATTAATGTGACGAAGGAATACCTCAAAAAAAATAAGGTCAAAGCCGAAGTGGAGTTTTCCTGGGGTGCAACGGAGGCAAAGCCGCCGAAACTTGCGGATGCGATTGTTGAGGCAACAGAAACCGGAAGCAGTCTTGTTGCGAATAATCTTCGCATCGTAGATACCGTGATTACTTCGGTCACAAAGTTTATTGTTAACCGTGAGAGCTACAAGGAAACCTGGAAAAAGAAAAAGATTGACAATATTGCGATGCTCCTGAAAGGGGCGATTTTGGCTCACGAAAAAGTGGGTTTGAAGATGAACGTGTCCAAAAAGGATTTAGATCAAGTTCTCAAAATTTTGCCCGCACTTAAGAATCCGACGGTGATGCCTCTTTCTGATAAAAATTGGTTTGATGTAGACACTGTTATTGACGAAAGTGTTGCCCGGATATTAATTCCGGAACTAAAAAAAGCCGGAGCTTCGGGGATTATTGAGTATCCATTAAACAAGGTTATTCTATGAAGGGAGGGTCAAAATATGCCGTGCGGACGTAAGCGCAAGAAAAGAAAAATGAACAAGCAAAAAAAAAAAAAAAAGCTTAGAAAAAATCGTCACAAGAAGAAAGTTTGGTCGTAAGCATTAATCATGATAAACCGCCAGGGGAAATACCTCTGGCGGTTTTTTTTAAAACCATAAAGTAACTTCATGAAACATCTTTGTGTTCTAGCTCCCGCAAAAGTTAATCTTATCCTCCACGTATTCAAAAAAAGAGCTGATGGTTATCATGGTCTTTGATCTTTGTTTCATCGTGTT
>JACROU010000031.1 GCA_016214265.1 Candidatus Omnitrophota bacterium | reverse complement strand
GAAGTTTTGAAAATGCATCCGCTCTCTGATACCCCAGAGGCAGGGAATACCGGAGAACAAAATCAGCCGAGCGCCCCTCCGAATTCTTGAGCGTCGCTTTGAACACATTACCTTTGATCTGGCTGATCAGAAGTTCCGTAATCGGGCTTTCTTTTTCACCCACATCGAGCCCCAAATTCACCACGGTTTCGCGAAGACAATCCTTGATCAGCACAAGATCTTGCAATTCTTTTCTTCCACGAGTCACAGCCTCAAGACCTGCTCCTGAAATCCGGAAATCTTCTGTAAACGAAACCGCCCCCAGCGAACGGCCAGCCGCTTTCGGAGGTGCGATCACAGGCGGCGTCACTTTTTTCTCAGCGCGAATTTGATTCATAAGCATGCCCAAATTTGTGATGGGAGCGCCGTGTTTAAGCCGCATGGTTTCCTGAAAATATCCTTCCGGATTTCCATACCGTTTTCTGGCGTCCTCAAAAATCTCACGCTTAAGAGCTTCCACTTCACCGGCATTCGGCGCAAGATCCGGATTGCCGGCACCGTGAATCACGTTGACCAAATCACCTTCGATCATTCCGTCGAGTAAAAGTTCATACAAATCATCATTGGTAATCGAATCCACGCCGCGGGAGAGCAGATTTCGTTTGATCCGGTGCTGCGCAGAATTCACAAAAAGGCCCTTTTCAAAATGAACGGATTCCTGATGATGAACGCCTTTCAAAATAGTCGCGGCATTATGGGATCCCCCGAGAACACCCGAAATCACGGCTTCAGGATCTTTCCGGTTCATGTCACGGATGCGGTCGCGGAAATTCAGATCACGCTCCAGCGCCGACAGACTGAAATAAAGGTGACTGAGGCGCATATGTTCCAGCACGGCCCGGGCATCGCCGGATGCAAGCGCTTGACTTGCGCGTTCAGCTTCAATATGGGACAACAAAAACCATTCGAAGGCCTGGTCCGAAGCCATTTCGTATTGAACGTAAGGGACTTTTTCAACGGACCATCGCGTCATTGCCTGAATAAATCCGTCTTTCGAATCGGTCCCAAGCGACACGAGGCCCGTGCGATCTTTTTCAAAATAATCTTTTTGTTCCTGCTGAATGTTGACAATTTCACGGTAACGCCGGACGAGGTCCCCGCTTCGTAACGCCTGAATCAGTTCGTCGATGGTGAACTTGGGTTGGCGCTTGATTAATTTTCCGGTAGGCATGTTCTCTTGCAAGAAGAAAAACTTTTTACCGCTTTTGGTGGCGGTGCTTGAGGGCGCAGATTCCAGGGCACGATTCAAATACGGCTCCACTTCCTCGTTGAACATTTTCTTGCCGGAATGAAAAGCGGCGATTAACACCACCTTGCCCGTTTCCATTTCAAAGACAGACGCTTCCGTGCGGCGAACGATTTTCTCAAGTTCTTTTTTGATAACGCGGATCTTCGCGTCGTAATTTCCTTCTCCCAGCAAAACATCATTTGTGAGGATGTCACTTGCGGAAAAATGTTTTCCAAAAAACCAGGCGGCCATTCCCGCCACGCCCGCACCGCCTGCCATTAATAGGAAGACGCGCCGGTTGAACGTGGGGTTTCGCTCAAGCATCACCACCCGGCCCAGTTTGAAAAGTTCTCTCAATTTCAAATCCGAATCCGGAATTTTGTTCAGTCCCTCGATGGCCGAAAGCTCGGCGAAACTGTTGATGCGGCCATTCTCCAGCCGGAGCAGATTAATTTTCAACGCCAGATCTGCCGCAGCGGCGGAATTGATACCCGGAATTTGCGCAAGCTGTTTTTCGATGTCAGCAACGGCCACATGTTGAAAATCGTTGAGATTTAACGCCGCTCCCAGCGACTTCCCGGCAGCCACCAACGCTCCGCGGGCGGGACGAGCGGCGGCGGGTGCTTGACTTTGCCCTGTCACTGCGGTAATGTTTGATTGCGTTACAGTTCCAACACGAGGAGAAATCTGCGATGGTTGATTTTCAGAAATATTTAAGTCTGGACCCCCAAGTTCACCACGGGAAGCCGTGTTTCCGCGGAACCCGGATTCCGGTTTACGTCGTCCTGGAACTTCTGGAGGGCGGCGTAAGGCCCGAAGAAATCGTCGGACAAGATTATTATCCCGAACTGACTCTGGACCACGTCCGGGCCGCGCTTCACTTCGCGGTAGACTTCGCGAAAAATCAGGAATACCTCCCCTTCGTTGAGCCGCGCTGAGCGCCAGAATGAAATTCCTCATCGACGAAAACATTCCCAAGAAACTTTTGAAGGCGCTTGTTTCCTCTGACCATGACGCGGTTCGCGTGGAAACCTCCACCCGCGATGCTGAAATTTTCGAACGCGCAAAACGGGAAAATAGAATCCTGGTCACACTGGACAATGACTTCATCCAGCTTGCCCGGTTTTCATCCATCCACGAAAACTTTTCAATTATTCTCGTCCACATCCATCCGCCGTATGCCGGACCCATCACCGAAGCATTCACAAAACTGCTTAAAAGCGTCTCAGAAGAAAAACTAAAAGGACTCATTATTCTGGAAAGATCCGGCCACATCCGCGTCATTTGATTTTTTCCCAGCGACGCGGCTTTCGCCTGATAGACGAACGCGTCTTTGAGGCCGCCCTCGAAGCCCGCTTTCTTAGACATTTGCTGAAGCGCGTTTAGGTTTTTGAAGATGAGTGTCACTTCCAGCGGAAGCGTCACGCTATTTTTTCTCAAGTCCACCAAAAATTCGCTGATGCTTTTCCAATTTCCCGTCTGAATGCCGGCCAGCGTCCGGCGCCAGGCTTGAACGAGCGCGTTCGCCTGCTCGGTTAACACGGGCGTCTCCGACAACCCGACGAGCTTGTAGAGGAACTCTTCATTCAACGCCGAGGGATTCATCACCGCGAACACCAATTCCTGAATTTGGGGAGTCAGCTCCAGAAAATAATTACGGTCGAGAATCGCGACCTTTTTATCGGGCGTCACGCGGAAGTTTCCGATGTGCACATCCGACTGCGCCATGCCGTCGGCCAACTGCTTGGCGTAATTTTTCACGATCAGGCTCACGATTTGTTTCATGTCATGGCCGTCGGAGACAAGCTTGTCCCACTTCGTCAGGTTGTCGCCCTCCACAAATTCTTCCTGAATAAAATAGCGGCTGGCCGGACCCATCGACTCCGGAACATAGATTTGATAATCGAAACCGTTCTGCGCATATCCGTTATTCGCGGCGCGGAAACTTTTATCCTTCTCGAGAAATCCCTGAAAATTCACGTCGCGGCGAATCCACTCGGCCACCTCGTCAACGGCCAGATTGGCAATCTGATATTTCTGGCGGTTTCGCGCCATCAATTGTTTGAGAATATCTTTGACGTAAGCCACGTTGTTCGTGAGGAGAAATTCCAGATTGGGATTCAGCACTTTGATCACCCGCTTCGTCCCATCCTTCGTCGTGATCCGGTACACCGTCATAAGCGAGCCGCCGCCCACACGCTCTTCGATGGTGGAAATTTCATCCCACATCGCGGGCCATTCGCGCTCGAGCGTCGCCAGCGCGACCAGCTTCGACTGCCCCGCCGTCGAGTCATACACTTTGCTGAACTCGTCGGAATAACTTTCCGGCAGATCCGCGAATTGCGGCAACACTTGAAGGAAGCGCACGCCGAGCGCGCCCGTGTTCTGCGCAAACTGAACGACGAACTGAAGCGCCGACAAACGCCCGCCGCCAAAAGCCGGGGCCGCGACGCCGCGCTTGGCCAACTGCGATCGCAGAATCTCTTCGCTGTAATCCAGATAAAAACTTTCGTGATGCCAGAAATCTTTCTCCAGCTTGGCGGCTTTTTCCGCCATTTCTTCCGGACTCATCGCCGAACGCTCTTCCAGATTTTTCAGGACGGACTGATCAACATGAATTTCACTACCCAAAACTTCTTTCCAGCGGGCAAGGTGCTTCGGTGGATTCGCGATTCGTTCGGCAAGCAGGGATTGAAGCGCGAAATAAACCGGTTTCCAGGACGTCGAATTACCCATCGCCTGAATCACCTCTTTCAACGTCCCAACCAGCTGGCCGCCGTTTCCGCGCTCCACCGTCCCCTCAAGCAAAGCGTTCAGAAACTGTGCGCGAGTATTTTTTTGAGACACCAGCCCCTTGTCGCCGGTGGTTAATTTCCGCACCAAAATATGTTTGGCGCCGGAATCCATTCTAAGAATCATCTTTTCAATGGCGCCTGCCGTCTGAATTAAACTATTCATTACCGCAACTTTTTCTTCATCGTACAGCTTTCCGGATGTCTCATCGACAGTTCCCAGCTTCGAATCTTCCGTAAGTTCATATAACATTTTTTTCAACGGAGCATCCGTATTCCAGGTTTCCAGAAGCGCCTGAACAAGTTCCTGAGAACTCTTCGCATTCAGACTGAAATTACTCGCGATCGCGACAATGCCTTTTTCTCGCGACCCTTCGGTTAAAAATTGATCGGAAGCCTGCTTGAAGCGGTCGAGGGCCTGATGCAGTTGGGCTTTGGTTTTTGCTTCTTGCTCCACAAATTCCGCGAAACGACCCAGATCAAAAACACCGGCGGCGCTCTTTGAAAAAAGCAGGTCCAGTTTTTGGCCAAAATTAAGGCGCGGCCACAGTCCTTGATAGTAATAACTTTGAAACTGGATTCGGGTAAACGGATCATCGATCCATTCCGTCGCACGGTATATTTGGGCCAACTGAGTTTCATCCTGATTTTCAGGCAGCGCGGCCCACAGCTTGGCAAGGGCCGGACTGAAGTCGTTTCTGTGATCCCTGATGATTTCCGCCGCGGAAACACCCGCTTGTTCAAGCGCCTCCAGCTCGGCGAAAAAAGCATCCCACCCGTCAAAACCTGCCAAATATTTGGCCAGAATTTTCGAGAAAATTTTTGTGGTAAGCCTAGTGGAAAATTTCAGCTCCACCTGATCAGGGCCAAACCGTGCTTCCACCATCGCCGGATAAAGCGCCACAATTTGACTGCGGGTTCTGGATGGGGCAATCCAAACATTCTCGATTGAAGCATGAAGATCGTCTAAATATTTCCCGTCTTCGGAAGCTATCACTGTAAGTTCACAATTTTTTCCATGCGTAAAAACAGATCCTAGCTTGGGGACCAATCCACTCTCGGAGCCAATTTCTCCCCCCTCCACAAGCACCCATTTTCTTTTATTATCCTGAACTAAACCCATCGGGTCCAAGTCGGTATAGACATTTTTATTCAACCATTGAATTAGCAAAACTTTCTTTTCTTGTTCAGTTAAATTTTTCAATGACTAAGTTTCACCCACAGCGCAGGCAAACAACCGGAATGTCATGTAATGGGTCAAATGCTCCATAGCGCGATCTTTAATATCCTCGTCCGAGCTCTTTTCATAACTGGAAGGATCTATATAATATTTTCCATTTCTCGTGACAATAGCATCAAAAAACCGGGCAGCATATTTCATGTCTTTATTTTTTATCGCTCGATCGATATCCTCATAAATTTCACTGAAATTCTTGGGGTCGTATTTTTTTCCAGGGGCGGTTGCGGTCCGGAAGCGGCGGACTGTTTTTCAACCTCTCTCCTCAACGCAGCGTTACGTTTTGGAATAGCCTCGTCTAATTGCCGAATTAACAGATAAAAAATTTCCCAAGCATCGATTCTTCGATATGCTTTCGAAGAAAAAAGGCTTTCAAGATTTTTCGATAAACCCACGGCAAAAGAAACGGCTTCTGTCACAGTTTGTTTCGTGGGCTTTTTCGAAATATTCTTCAGTTTCAAATACTGGCCGAATATTTTGCCGGTAAATTTGCGAGGATCCTGGCTGATAAAGAGCGACGGGATGGATTGAAACTCGGGACTGACGGCCAGCTCGCTGAGCATGTCGAAATCAGCGGCGGTTTGAAGCTGGGCGTTATCGACCGCCTGCCTTTCTTTTAAGGCTTTCACGTCTTCGTTCGCCTCAACCGCAAGATACGGAATGCCGACAGCCAGCTCGTAGAAAAGCCCGCGGGCAAGCGCGCGTTTTTTCGGATCGGGCCATTGTGCCTCGGGGAAAAGCGCCTCATCGATTCGTTTGGCAAGACGGGCAATCACTTTTTTATGATAAAGCCGCGTGAATTTATCTTCTTCACCTTTAAGATTGTCATAAACGCTTTTAAGCGCCGGGGCCAGCTGGCTCGCCGGAATTTTTTTGGCGGCGCGAAGACGACCCTCTTCGATTCTCTCGCGCTCGGATCGCTCGAGGAATGACGCGGTGCCGGTGGTCAGATAAATATTTCCGATTTTTGGGATTTTTTTGAGGTCATCACGGAATGAACCCGGGATTTCGCCGAGTTCCTGCGACAGGGTTTTCAGATCCAGAAAATAGAAAATGCTTTCGGTGTTGAGCGCGCGGTCTTCCAGCGCGCCGTGCTCCAGGTCTTTTCCGCCGCCGCCGAGACGGCCTTTCTGGCGCTCACCGAGCCGCTCAAAAAATACGAGCTGGCCGAGCGGATTGATGTGGCGTTTGTTGAGTTCCTCCACCATCCAGCCCAGGTCCGCTTGATATTCCTGAAGCCGGGCGATGCCTGTGCTTTTTAAAAAGAAGTCGATGGAATTTTGGGTGTAAGTGATTCTTTCGAGGTTTTCCTGAACTTCCGCGTGTTTTCGTTTGATATGCATCGCTTCATGCGCGAGAACGGCCGCGAGCTCATCGCGGAATGTGACAAATTCAAGCAGTCCGCGGCCGATCAGAACCGTGCCATCGGGAAGCGCAATCGCGTTCACTTCGTTCATCTCGGGCAGAATAATAAGCCGGTAATCGCCCGCCTCAGCGCCCATCGCTTCATTGAATAGCGACTGGACGTAGCCGGCAGCCGGATTGTCATCCGGAATTTTTCCGTACTTCAACATCATTTCACCGGCGATGCGCTCGCTGATTCGTTTCATCCGCGCCGCACGTTCCCCATCCGTCTCGACCGGACCTGCCGCCTCGGTTTCGGCCGCTTTCTTCGCCACCCCGTGCGCGACGGATTTCATCACAGAGACACCCGCACGCTCACCGAGTGAGGCGCCGCGGACTTCCGGCAGAATCACCCCTCGATCCCAGTTGGGATCAATTTTGATCACATCGCGCGTGAACGCATAATTTTTCAGAATATCACGCGTGTGTTTCTGGCCGAGAATCGCTAATTCAGGTTCCAATGATTTAATCACGGCGGCGGCTTGCTCGGATCGGGCGTACGTGGACTCAAAACCTTTTAAGAGATAATAAATATGATTCGAAATTTCATCTTCTGAAATGCCCAATTTTCTAAGAGAGGGCGGCGAGTGACTGGAAATCAGATTGTCAAAATCCAGGGCGATTTTTCTTGCGCTGGTATCATGGCCGGTATAGTCGGCCATGCGCAGATGGATTTTTCCGGAAGCGTCCCGGCGGATAATTATATTGCCGAAATGCATGTCCTTCGGCCATCCGCCGGTTCGTTGATAGTATTCCCCGAACATGCGGCCCAGCAAATACATCACTTCCCGCGTTGATACTCCGAGAGCCCCTCGGCCGAAAATCTCGAACCAGTCTTCCACATCAATCCCCGGAACGAATTCTTTAAAAATGACCCGGATGGCATTCGGTTTTTCACCCAGCTCCGCGAAAAGATAAGGCTCGGGAAGCATTTCCTTGACCGAAGTTGCGGCCGCTTTTAAGGTTTGGAATTCGATGTAGCTGGCGGAATCTTCCAGATCGACCTGCTCCTGGGGTTCCTCTTCATAAACTTTGTCCACCGCGGCGGCGAAATCGACCACTTTGTTTTTCCGATGAATCATGACGCGCGCCACATCCCGCATCGAACCTTTTCCGCGGCCGATATCCACCTGATCCACCAGCGAGATGCTTTGAATCGCGATCGATTCCACGGATTTAAGCGATATTCCTTTTTTCTTCAACACGTCCAAAATACGGTATTTTTTGCTTTTGGGATCCCGGGATAAAAGAGCGGCCAACACATCCAGATGGAATCTTTTTAATTCTTCTTCTTCATCGGCCTGATAAAAACGAATTTTGGATAAGATGGATTCGATGTCGGAAGAAACCGCCACGCCACGTTTGGATAATTCGTATTTAATTTGATCCGCCGGCAGCATTTTTTCATGAAACATTTCCGCCCGGAGCTTGGCATCTTCCCAAAACCCTTCCGGGAACAGCGCGTTGGTTTCTTCCTCCGGTCCACGGCCCAGCGACGCTCCGCGGGCGGGAACTTCCATCATTTTTCCGGGCAATTTTTTTTCGGGTGAGATTTCGTAAGAAAATAAACCTTTTTCCTCTCCCACGAAACCTTGCTTCATCGCAACCGAAGGAGCCGCTTCCTGAGAACCGGGCTTCGCAAGTTTCTCCGGTTTTAAGATTACTTTTCTCGGGCCGCCCAAAATTCTTTTCCACCATTTTCTCCAACCCGTCAAAAGATGCGGATATTGTTTTTCCAATTGAACCTTGTGCCCCTGAGCTATCTTCGCCATTTCTGGATCTTTTTCCTCGACTTGAGTCAGAAAACCGTAAAAAGACCCGATTTCAATTTCTGTCTCCGCCCCTTCCGTGTACCGCAACGCCGCTACGGTCATATCATCAAGAATGCGCGTCTTGATCTGGTTATTTTTCATCACTCTAAACTGAATCCATAACCAAAAAATATTCCGGGTGAAAAAATTATCTTCCGAGTAAAGTCCCTGACGGATTTGACGAGACACCAAAGCGTCATCGTCATAAATCAATGTGTGATCGATAAAAGCCCGGAGAACCGGATCATGCTCGGAACGATCGTAAAGACTCCAGATATCCCTGTCGGCCGCCCCTTTTGCTTCAACAAATGGGAACCCCTTCATCCTTAATTCCCGCTCTGCCCCCCCTACCCCCGACGCAATGTAGAGCTGAACCATCATAAGCGCCGTCAACTTTTCGTTCCAACTCTCACTACGCAGCAGAAGTAATGCCTTCTCCAAGTTTTTAACCGAAATAGATTCCCCGCTTTGATTCATATATTTTTCAAGTATTTTAAATGCTTCCTGTTTCAAGCCGGAATCGGAAAAAAAATTCAAGATATCAAAAAAATCTTCCGGACGGATTCCATCCTTAAACTCTCTGCCAACAAATCGCTCAAGAATTACTCTTTGCGCGTAATAGTTGTTAATAAATGGAAGAATGCTTGCCAAACTCTTTTCTGTAAACGCTCTGGGAGATTTTTCTTTCATGCGGCCGAAAGAGTACATCACACGTTCCCAAAACCTCACACCATTAAAATCAAAAACTTGATTCAAAGATTGGTTTCCAAAAAACCGCTTGAATATTTCCCCCAGATTCTCTTCTGTGCCAAATTTCCCATTCTTCATAAATTCTTCTATAGCCCAAAGTGCCGTTGGTTCGTGATGAACCGCTCTCAAACGCGCGAGCGATTCCAAGACTATTTGCCAATTCGTTTCATTTAAATAACGGCCGTCCCCCAGCAAAATTCTTTCTTCAATCATATCGATGTCATTACTGTATTTTTCTCCCAGCGACTTTCCTGCAGCGGGGCCTTTCCCCAACGGAAACGAAACAGGAGACACGAGGAGGGACTTCAGAGCGAATCCGTCTTTCGTGTAGATAAATTTCGCGTCCTTGATGTGCATGCGGCCGAACTCGCGGGAGCGGTTCGCCTCGACCCAGCGGATGAGCACTTCTTTTTCGGCGCTCGTGAGCGGTTGAAATGGAGTCAGAATCGTCATCAGGGATCGCTCATCCTTTTGTTTAATCTCACCGAGAGGATCTGGGATACCACCGCGCGGCAGAGGAAACGCTTGAACCATGATGCGCCCGCTATTTTCTTCGACGGTGAGCCCTTCGACCCAAACATCGAATGGTTCCACTCTGCCGGCAATTGTGGCAAACGCATTTTTGGCCTCAGCCACTTGGGCTGGGCTGAAAGATTCTTTTTGAGATTTTCCCATGATCTTCAGTGTTAAATGGAAAGCTCCAGCCGGCGTCACGTAAAATTTCCCGGCGAAAGGTAAGGCCTTAAAGTCTTCCTGAACAAGTGAAAGATTCCGGCACACGTCACTTTCCGGATCCGGATAAGCCAAAAGGCAACGGGTGTAAAGACACTCCGTGGGATTTCCGTTCGCGCCCACAAAACGATCCCGGACGCTCATATCCCAATTGATATTTTTTCCCGTGATCACTTTCGTCAGCGATTCTTCGGTATACGGAAAATGTTTACCCTGCTCAAAATAGGAATCAAACTTATCCCGTTTACGTTGATCAACAATTTCCCGTTCAGCAGGCGTGAGCTGCGACGCGCCGAGCGACGCGCCCCTCACCGTTGGTTGGGTGGCGGAGGCTTCAGTCGTCTTGATGATCTTCATCAATTCAAACGCTTTTGAGACCATGTCAA
>JACROU010000030.1 GCA_016214265.1 Candidatus Omnitrophota bacterium | reverse complement strand
GTTCCCCCTGTTATAACTTCGCCCGTCTCAAGCGTTCCGCTTAAAGCGATAAAGTAAAGCGTCGTTGTCCCGTTCACTGTTTTTAAAACCACCCTGCCGGTCGCACCTGAAGTTTCTCCGGTTATAGTTTCCCCATGCAGATAAGGCCCTGCAGTGATCGCCCCGATTGTTATCTTCTTCAAAGCGTTTGAGGCGAATCCACACGCCCTGATCAGCCGCAACCATTCCGGTTCAACCGTTACCGAACCTGAACCTTTAAGTTCAATACTGAAATCAATCCCCGCCGAACGCTTTCCGGCGAGTTTACCCATCTTCGTGAGTGAAGCCCGCACAGGGTCCCGCTGGTACATCTGCGGATCGTAACTCGCTTTAGGCGAGAAGTTAACCAAAATACCTGCGTCCGCCGCCAAGAGGGTCTCCGCAGTCCCCTCGACAGCCTCAATCTTCGCCGCAAGCTGGCGTTTTCTTATAAGCATTGACATCGCAATTCCTCCTTGTTAATTCTTTGCCGTGGGATCAGACCGCAAATGTCGGTACCGTATCCTTAACTCCATAATGATCCCGGCGTACGGTTGCGCTTCTGTTGTCTCAAACGGAGTTGTCCCTAAAACATCGGTATCAATCGCATCCCCGCCACGAGTGTGATCCAACAAAATCGCTTTCTTAATATCGCCTTGTAATCTATTCAAATACGTGTCGGTAGGCACAACGTCATTTTCGTCATTGATGAAAAACACATCCAAATACGCCGTCAACACGCATTCCTCAAACGGATGCGGCGAACTTGACTCATCCTCATCGCCCGGGCTGATAACCGCCATCGGCATATCCACCATGCGGTTGCCATGCATTGACCAACGCTGAACTGTCTGCGGCGTAAAATCAAAGTTATATCCATTGGCGATCGTCACCGCCTCGATCGTAGTCTTTATGTTCTGAAGTATTCGTTCCCTTACCGTTTCCATTAAATTTTCCTTAATGCGTTGTCAATCGACTTATTCAAAATATCAATACGGTAATTCACCAGCCCGTCCCACGTGCGGTAAAATCCAAGCCGTGGCTTTATCCTTACCTGCCGCTTTAAGACGTAAAGCGGCAATATCTTCTGCGCCTTTTTCGTCACTCGTGCGAGAAACGTCTCACCCTTCCACCGCATAGCTCTGATATTTTTTAATTCTCTCGGGCGTTTATATCTGGCTCGAAGTTTCCCTTGCGGCGTGAACATCTCACTGCGTGCCGATAACGGCACAGCCAGCCGCTTGCCGCCCGGGTCTTTTACCGTACCGCCTGTCTCATGTAGCTTGGCGATTTTTGACTCTGTAAAAATCTCAAACCCCATTCCCTCAATATCAGGCGTCACGAAAAACACACGTTTGAACGTGCCGAATAATCCATGCCCTGAAGCGCCCCGCACGCCCGGAGGCCCCTGAAGCTGTTGCTGTCTGAACCGCTTCAAAAACCCTCTGCCGATACGATCCATACCGTCCGCAAGTTCAAATTTAAGAACCGATACGATCCATACCGTCCGCAAGTTCAAATTTAAGAACCCGGGGAGCGATTTTAATCGCCTTCTCAAGCGCACGAGTATCAACTTCTGTCGTTAATTGCACCATGACTACCACCCCACCATGAGGTACCACATGCCCTCATCACGAGTTATGACATCGTTAATCCTCGCCTCATGGTCAAACCCCTCAGTATCTTTCAGTGTTATACGGTCATCTTTTTTATTTACCGTAGCCACGCCGTTTGTTTCATCGTTGGCGATATAAACTTCCGCCTGTTTTTTTAACGAACGGTTAATATTTTCTTCCGCTGGCGCAAGCTCATAACGCACAACAACGGCTTTGATCACCTTGGAAACGCCCGCACCTGTCGTGTAGGTAATATCCTCAGCAAACTCACCGCCGTTTAGAAAACAGCTGACGGCGTCCTTCGGCATCTGTTCTTTCAAGCTCATAGACACCTGCCCTTAACGAGGGCCCGGGAGCGGTTAAACTCCCGGGTGAACCTCGAGTATTTAAGCGTCTACTTTCATCAGATGCGCAAAGAACGGATCGATAATCAGCTCGTCCACGTGCTGACGCACACGGAAGATATCGCTTCTTGCCGCATCGTCACGGTACTGTTCAACCGTGGCGTTCTCCGGACTGTCCGAAGCCCAAAGAAACGTCCTTCCCACGCTCGGATCGGCAAGCCGCTGAGAATCACCGATCACCGCAACCATGGCGTAATCGTCGCTCCAGATATCAGCGCTGATAAAAGACTTCCCTTCCTTAGCGGAATTGTAAATGCCTTTGCCGACAAGGATCCTGCGCACGCCAAGGATATCTGCCAAAGCATTAAGCAACTCTGCCTCGGTAAGGCGCGCCACATACCTGATTGTGTCTTTAATGCTCGTGCTGGCCAGCATGCGGTCGATGTTCGCCTTACTGCAGATGAGCGCATTGGGGTCAATACCGCAATTCGCTCTCACCTTTTCCCTTGCCGCACGCACTTGCGCCGGAATATCAGCGGACGATGCGTTATCCCAAGGCTGAGATGAATTGTCAGTGTAAAGCGAAGCGCCGGTGAACGTGGCCAGATTAAACACTGTTGCGGCTATACGTCTTTCCTGAGCCTGCAGTACCCGGCGGGTAATAATCTGCACCGAAGTAAGTTCTGCGTCGAAGTCGGTTGCGTAAAGACTTCTCTCGCTGTCATCAAGAGGCCCTTCAAGACCGTATTCTTCGCAGTTATACTGCCTGTCTTTCGCCTGAAAGCCGTCACGGTTATAATTGCCTCTCGGCGCACGCTTGGTGTCCGCTTCACGAGTAATGCTTTCTCTTGTGATCGCAGGAAAAATAGCCGCCTTTTTCTTTGTAGGAAAAATCGGCAACACCTGCGTCCCGATAAACTCATCCTGCTGTTGAATATACTCCAATGCCGCCTCGCCCAGCTCTAAACGAGGCAATGCTCTTGTTCCCAAATAATCAGCTCCCATGTGTATTCCTCCTCTTTCTTGTGTCCGTTAAATTAAAGTAAAATCGCTTCCACTATCTCACCATCTGCCGCCGATGCTTCAAGCACACGGCCTTGAATAGCGCCGCTTACCGTTGCGCTAACTTTGCCGTCCAACGCACCGTAAAAATTACCGCCGACTGCAATCACGCCTCCGGCAACCACTTTAAACGTACGTCCGGTCGTCTTTAAATCAACCGAAACCATCTCGCCTAAATTTGCGGCCGCCGCAGTAAAACCAATAAAAGCGTCACCCGCATCCGCATACTCAACTTGAGTTCCGCTCCCCGTGCTTAACTTAACCCTGCGGTAAGCCTCCAACGCTTCTCCCGCCGTAAATGCTTTTGATCCGATATTGAATTGAGACATTTTTCAACCTCCTGTTTTTTGGTTATTTCCGTTTATCCGCTGTTTTCTTTAACGCTTCGGTCATACTGCAAGAGTGCTCCTGCTTATAAGCCTTAGCCCGTTCCAGATGCGTCATTTGTTTCTTTGCCGGTTCTTCCTCGGCATCAGGACCGACCGGCGGCACGGACGTTTTCTGCAGACCCTCCAGCTGTTTCTCCTGAAACTTGATCACCGCATTCTCGAACGTCGCGCCGCTCTCGACTGCTTCGACTGCGATATCGGTCATATTCTTAAACACTTTCGATTTCTTCAGAATCGATACCGCCCGCTCACGCTCTTTCTTTGCCCCTTCTTCAACTCCAAGCGCATGAATCGAGTTGTAAAGGTCAGACCGTTCCGCTTTGATTTTCTCCAAAGTAATTTCTTCAAACATTTTCTTTCCCTCCTTGTTTTTGTTAAACCCGTATCTCTCTAAAAACGAGATCGCCTTTTCGACCGCTTCCGGTTGATTCAAAAATCTATCTAAAAAAGCCGTCATTTCCTCCGACGGACGGACGCTTTCCGAGAAAAACGGCATCCCGAAAAGACCGTTATTCGCCGCGGGATCATCAACAACATCGACGGACATGAGTTTCTTCACGCGGATAAACGGCGGCAGTTCCTTGCCGTCTTTATCTCTTTCTTCGCGGAATTCCTCATCCCAGTGAATAACCATCGAAGATCCAAACGCCTGCGGGTCGCTTTCCGCAAGGTTCATGACATACCCTGCCAAATCGCCGTCTGGTGTATCATGTGCGGTCGGATCGATATGCAGGTCCGCGCGCACGATATCTCCATCCCGCCTGAAATTCTTCGCCCTGCCTAAAAACGTACCCAGCGCCGTACCCGACATATTGGGATGCCCGAATCGCGACTTAATTCCCGCCTTCGGCTGATTGCCCAGCTCCACAACCGTATCCAAAGCTATGTCATCGAATTCACCCCTTTCATCATGCGTAACCCCCTTGGTAACGACGGCAAAACCAGTAATAACTTCTTCCGTGCGGTTTACGCTCACGTTGCCGCCCCGGGAGATATCCGCGCGGAAATAAATATTTTTATTTGCCATCCTTCACCTCTCTTGTTTCCTCGACAACAATATCAACCTCAACCGGCATTGACATCTGCTGTCTGTTCCCCAGCCGTATCCTGCGGCGTTTCCTGCCCGGCCGCTTGCTGTCCTTGTTTTGCGTTGTTTCCATTGTTCACCTCTAATCCCAATTCTTTAAGCTTCGCCTGCTCGCGCTTGCGTTGCTCGAAACTTTCCTCCCAATCCTTGCCTTCCTGCGCGTAAAGATCGGAATACGTCACGATGCCGTTTCTTAAACCAACCTCAGCCGCCTGCGCCTCTTTTAGCGGATCCACCCATTCCCAGCCCGGCGCGATCCATGATGCGCTCGTCCAATAACGCTGGTTTTCATAAAACGTATCTGCCCTGACTTCACCCCTTAAGTACGCTTCCTCAAGAAGCATCTCCCAAACCGGCTGGCATAATTTGCGAGACAACCATTCCTGCCGCATCTTGAAATAACGCCTAGCCTCAAGCAGTGCCGCCCGTGCGCTGGAATAATTTGTCTTTGAAAAATCCTTTGCCACCAGCTCATACGGAAGACCCAAAGCTGCCGATATCGCTTTCAATATCCGCTCAACAAACGGCTCGAAACTTGACCCCGGACGCTGAGGATTAAACGACGTGATACTTTCACCCGGCATAAGGTGTTTAATCATGCCCGGTTCTAAACTCTCGATAAGCTGACCTGCAGGACTGCGGTCATACGCGCCGCTTGCAGACACATCCATCGATGCTTCAGATGTGATAAAAAGCGAAAAGCACGCCGCGATTCTCGCCGCGACAAGTTCCGCTTCCGCGTACTCCGAAAGGTCTTTGAAATAATTAAGAACCGGCGCAAAGAACGGAACGCCTCTCGTCTGCCCTGACCGCTGAACGTAATAAAGATGAAACACATTCCGTCTGCCGTATTCGTTGAACGCGGGAATCTCGAGGAATTCTTTTTCCTCGCGCTTGGCATAGCGGATATCTCCGGGATGCGTCTTTTGTATAAAATACGAAACAGGTTCGCCTTTTTCTCCAATGCGCACGCCGGATCTAATCGATTTATCGCCTCTTTTATCCGAAGGTGTATCCAGCCGGTCTGATTCGATAACCTGTAAAGCCATTCTGTACGGCCGTATCGGATCCTGAATCATCATCGGGATAATCAAAGCTTCCCCGTTTTCGAGAATCTGGCGGTCAACCAAATGCTGGATTTCATAAAAATCCATGCGGCTGCCTGCATCGGCAAAAGGCGCCCACCGGCGCCACACGCGCTCCGCGTCTTTCTGAAAAATATTTGTCTGATCTTGGCTGATGTCGAGAACTTCTCTATCGACGCGCGACTGCGGACGGATACCTGAACCGACCACATTGATGGTCATGGTAGATGTTATGCCTGAGGCGTGGGCATCATTACGGTTTAAATCGCGGCTTCGCTCCCGGATATCTTTAAGCTCCGGCAGTAAATCCTCATCCGCAGAACCGCCGCCGGGAAGCCACGATGACCGAAGCCGGTCGCGCGATGCGCCGCGGTATGCGGTAAATCTGTCGGAAATTTTAATTGCCTCGCGGTACATCCGCCGTTTAAGACCCGCACGCGGCGAAAAGAATGAAATAAAAGAATCGATTCTGTCAGCCAATTTGTCGGCAAGAGTTTTTTTCATGACGGATTCCCAAATGAGGCGTAAGTCGTCGTACCGCCGGAACCGGCGATTTCACGCTTCAGCTGATCCCGCAGTTTATAAAGTTCGGTAAGCGGAATATACTGCAGGTTGCGCCCGCCGATCGAATACGACTGCACCGCGCCTCCCGAAATACGTACGTTGATTGCATTCTCGACGTTATCAAGCATTTCCTGTTTTGCCGGTGCGGCCATAACTTTCTCCTCCTGCCCAATAAAAAACCCGGCTCCCCCTTACGTAAGGAATCGGGTTTTTATAACTTATTGGGTGCGAAACGGTGATCAGCCGTTCTGCAATAGATTTTCTAATTCAATATTATCTAAATCAGGACTTTTGACAATAGGGTCGTTACCAAGATTTGGAATAAATCGTTTTTTATTTTTCGCCCTCCTCTACACTCTTAAAGCACGTTCCGCAGTCCCTGCATCTGTGATAACGGATAGGAAGACGGCTTGCATAACAGGTAATATTCTTGCTCCGGCACTTTGGGCACTTAACCGGAATGAACCGCACACCGTAATCCAGATGCCCGTCATCCGGGCGGCCGCGCGGTTTCTCGCGGGGCTGAGGCGTCCCGCTGTTGTGCAACCAGTCGGTTTTCCGTTCTATCCATCTCCCCATTAAATCCAAGATCCTTTCGTCTTGCGGAGCCAGCTCCCGCGGTTTTGTTCTTCGCTGGTAACCTGATGAACGCGCGGCGTATCTTCACGCCGCATATTCAGGGCCCGGATGATATCAGCGGCCGAAAGCGCATACACCTCAGCGTCGAGATAATGATTGGCTGAGGCTTCTTTCTTTTTCTGCCAAACTTCTTTGGCTTTGCCCGTTGTACGGTTGCGGATAAGCACTTTATGCTCCGAGGTAAACTGCGACAGATAATCATCCCCCGAGTGGCGGAAGATATGCCACTTGCAGGGATTCTGCGATGTGACTAAACGGTTTATTTTATCTTTATACTGCGTGACGTTCAGATTCCACAAAACAAGGCCGCCGGGAATAACTGCGCCGGTTCTTGAATTGATATCAATCTTGTTTGCGCGGTAGAACCGGCCTCCGGTGATTTCCTCAAGCCCTTTAACTGCTTTTGTTTTATCCTGCCACTGGCGGCAAAAGCGGTAGACCTCGTCCGTCCTGAAACCCGAATCGACGCAAGTCATATATACGCCCAACGTTTCAGTAGAACTTATCCTGCGGTACTCGGTCTTAAACAAACAATCTTCGATATCCTGCCAATATTCAACCCGGTCAGCGCGGATAAGCCACGACTCTTCATAATATCCCCAGCCGCGGATAACGTAATAAAAATGATCCTTCTGCACGTCGACACCGGCGGTCAATACCAAAACATCATCCGGAACTACGCCCTGATCGTAATCACGTGCAAGATTGCGGACTTTATCAACCGTCGTCTCTTCGATCTTCTCCTCCCATACCTCGGCAAGCCACGAGTTGACGAAATTCATCAACAGCTCAACGTAGTCCTTCGATTTCAAAAACTCCGATGCGATATCGCTCCATGTGAGCCACGGCGAATATAAAGAACTCACCCAAAAACCGCGGTTTCGATTATGCTCGTCTTTTTCCGCCTTCCACTCACCGGCCATCATCATCTTCTGCTTGTGGATATCGTCGATGCGTTTCTTGCAGTTTATGCATTCATACCATGCAAGCCGGTTGTTTTTTATCCGTTCCGGCGATGACTCTTCTTTCGGCCACTTGATCTGCCCGAAAACAAAAACCTGCGCTTTACCGCAATGAGGGCACGGCACATGAAACCTGCGCTGATCCGATTTGTCGTATTCGCGGAAGATATATCCTTCGCGCGTTGTGGGCGTAGAAACCTTGACCGTCTTTTTATTCCAAAAAGTCTTTTGCCGCTCGGAAGCCAACTTGATAGGATCTGCTTCCCGTCCGGAAAACTTTGGATACTTATCAACCTCATCCAAAAATAAATATCTTATAGGCCGTGACGCTAAATCTGCCGGGCTGTTCGACCCGGCAAAATAAAGAATCATCCGGTCAAAATGATATTCAAGTTTCGTAATATCATCGGCATTTGACGGAATATAACGGCTTAACACCGGAGAGGTATCGATCATCGGCTTAATCCGGTTATACGAAACGCTTCTAGCGTCATCCGCGCGCGGAGAAACCATAAGCGTAGGCCCCGGGTCCTGATCAATGATAAAAGCCAGCATGTTATACATCGTCTCAGTCTTTCCAACTTGCGAAGCGGCCATAACCGTAATCTCATCTACGTAAGGATCCGTAAAGGCGTCCATAATCCCTTTAAGATACGGCGTTCTCGAAGTCGACCACTGCCCGGGCTCCGCGGACGTCTTGACATCGAGCCTGCGGAATTTATCCGCCCACTCGCTCACCGTCATCTTGACCGGCAATACCCATTCGACGGCCGCGTACGGCACAACCGTCTTAAGAATTTCTCTTTCCAGTTTTATTGGCATTTTGTTTTCCCGCGAACTGTTCGATTATGTACCTGATCTCCTGATCCAGCATTTCACAAATAACTTTCGGGTCTTGCTGATATAATTTTGGCGCGACGTGTTTCGGCAGGCGAAGAAAACCGGCTTTGATACCCCGGATCTGATTCTTTACGATAGACACGTGATCTTCAAACGGTATAACCTCACCCTCTTTCTGCTTCAACTCGATTTCACTCAGCTTCGCGCGGTTCTTACGGTACTCCTTATCCCAATAATCCTTGCCGTTATCCTCTTCCGAACCCTGCTTGCCGTAAAACCATTTGAATACCTCTCCGACTTTAAACCGCGCAATTTCACCGGCCGCATCCCTGATGACCGGCATGCCCTGCTGAACATACCTGCGGATCATCCGCGGGGATTTCTCGAGATATACACACAAGGTCGGCAGATCTACCGTTCCGTCGATAACCCCTGCCGGACGCTGTTCGGATTTCTCAAACTCCTCAAGCTCTTTGAGTTCCTTGGACGATAAAGAACCGCGCCCGAGTTTCTCGACAAGGGCGATGTAGCGTTTCTTCTTGGCGATCTCAACAAGGTTGCGGTTCTTTTCATCCATTACTATCCCTTATCGCTTTTTTTCCTGAGAATTCCTCCCAGCGCCTTACCGCCACATCGCAAAAGACCGGCTCGATTTCCATGGCAAACACCCGCCTGTTTAAACGCTCGCCAGCGATAATCTGAGACCCTGAGCCGGAAAACGGTTCATAGCAAATATCACCCGGGGTTGTATGAACCCGCATGGGTATAGCAAAAACTTCAGTAGGCTTAACCGTCGGATGATCAAGGCCCGGATTGCGTTTCTTGCCTTCCCAGTCAAGCTCCCAAAGATCGGTGTGATATTCCGGAGTTGCCGGATCTCCAGACCTTAAGAAACCAACCGTCCACACACTGCCGATTGCTTTATTTTTCGGCTTATAATCCGGCTTATGCCCTTTAATCCACATCAAAAGACACGGCTCATGCCGCCACGAATAAAACGAATAGGTCAATATGACACACGGCTTAACCCAAACGATCTCTTGATGAATAAGTACGCCGATTTCTTTGCACAAGCCCTCGATATCCGACCTGCGCTTAGAAGCATGCCACATATACAAAGCCGTCTTTTCTTTAATCTGTTTAAGCCCCACGGTTAAAAACTTGCGCATGAAATCCACCGCGTCCGGAATATCAATCTCGTGATAAACATTCGACCAGTCCCGGCCGCCGTTCGGCCTGTCCGCTCCGGTATAGTCCACGCAATACGGCGGGTCGGTTGCAAACAAGCTTGCCTTGTGGCCATTCATAAGACGCAAAACATCTTTCTCTCTGGTAGAGTCTCCACAAAGAAGCCGATGCTCGCCAAGAATCCACAAATCACCCAGTTTGGTAATCGGCTTTTCCGGCGGCTCGGGAATATCATCCGGCAGAGTTTTACCATTACCCAAACTCTCGACACCCATGTCTCCGACACTTTCCCGAAGGCTTTTAAGCCGCAAGTTAAGATAATCATCCCCTGCCTCTTTCCGCAACCTCTCCAAAAGCGGAATAAGCGCGGCTGTCCACTGACCGGCAATCTCTGAGTTATTAAGCGTTACGTTCATCGCCTGTTCTTGAATCTCATCCAGATCCACCATAATGGCCGAGACTGTTTCCACGCCGTCCGACTGCAAAACTTTGTACCGTTGATGCCCGGAAACAATCCGCATGTTCCGCTTATTAACGATCAGCAAATCCACATACCCGAACTTCTCCAAACTGTGCCGAAGGCCCGCATACGCCTGCTCGGTTATTTCACGCGGGTTATACGGCACTGGCCGCAAATCCGCTACCTTGACCTCAATAATTTCCGGCTTAACATTAATTTTTGCCACCTTGCCCTCCTTTTACCCGATTTTATGAAAATGCCCAAAGTGATGGACATGGACATCGTTTTTAAAACCTATAATCACTGAAGGCTCGCGCCTCGCCCGACCCTCGCCCAACACCCCCTTCCAAGGACCCGTAAGCTTATTCTCGA
>JACROU010000023.1 GCA_016214265.1 Candidatus Omnitrophota bacterium | reverse complement strand
GAGACTACCCGAATCGAGATCCTTAAACTCATAGGTCTTTAACGTCTTACACTCGGGCAACTTAGATAGTTCGTTCAGAATGGGCGTCGCGTTGGAACCCTCATTTTTAACTCTAACAAGCACCAAATGAGTAAACCCCTCACTTATGAGGTCCGCTCTTAGCAATCTAGGGTCATGAAATTTATCCGGGTAATGAGTCGTCCGCCTCCAAGCCCTCTCCCGCGTATACCTCCTGTCAAAATAATATCCTCGATGATCCTGAGTCAAAAGATGGGCATTTTTCGGCAGCGATAAATTAACAAAACCAGCCATCGGAAATATGCCGACATGCCTTGAAATAAACATTTCCCGAGTTTCTCTACCTAACAGTAATCTTGCATACTCCTTGAGGTGATAAACATTAATACTCGAGGCCAAAGCCGAAAATATCAAAACAACTAAAACAGCCGATCTGCTGCGTAATGCGTAAACACAAAAAGCGATTAATATGGCCAGAAACGGAATCGCCGGAAAAAGAAAACGGGTGTTTTGTTTCATGAAAAACCACGCGAGTACGTAAAAAACGAGAAAGAGAATCATGTACAGAAAATCGCGCGTTTTATTCTTGATCAGAAAGAAAAATGGCAGGAACACCAAAAAAATAGGGCCCAGTTGATTTCCCCACCCGCCAAAAAGCTCTTGATGAAATGTCAGATTCCAGGGCAAGGCCAGTAAATCGAGGAGGCTCTTTCCGGTCCCATAGGCCTGTAATTTCGCTTCAGACCCGAGACCAAGGCCTCCGAACATTTTTTGAAAGTAAGGATAAAATGGATTTCCGATTACAAACCAATTTCTCAGATACCATCCACCCGAGATCACTAGCGCTCCAAGAGCAATAAAAGTTACCGTGACTAAATACTGCCTCTTATTCTTTTGATAAAGCAAATCGATCAAAGCCAAGAATCCTATCAACCCAACGGTAATGACTCCTAAATATTTAATGCTTAGAACAACGCCCAGAAAAATCCCCAGAACCAGCGCGTTTGGGAAGTTAGGCTCATCCTTCCATTTCAAGAAAGCTAAAAACGAAAAAAGAATTGAAACACTTAAAGCAACATCGTTGTATGCCAGCGACATCTGATTGCTGATTCCGGGCACCGTCAAAAAAACAGCCGCAGCAATAATTGCGCAAATCGCATATTCCTTCAAAAATCGCCTCACCAAAAGCCATATTCCGAGAGATCCCCACAACCCGATCCAGACATGCATCAACCTTGCCAGAATCTCACCTTTCCAATGCAGTCCTAAGCCGTAAAGCATCTCCGTCCATAATGGGAATAAACTGTTCACATGATAGGGCAGATAAACAATTCTGTTTTCAGCAAGAAATATCTTTGGAAGGGCTAAATGATAAGACAATTCATCCGTTGCGATTGGGGGCGCGAGCGCAATCAGAGTTGAAGAAATTACAGAAAGGGAAACAAGAAAGATGACAAGGAACGCGATCGCATTCCATTGAAAATTATTTAAGATGAATTTCCAATCCAACTGTTTGAGCTTATTAAGAACGAGCCCGCATCCGAAGGCGCCAAGAATGGCAAAGAAAACGCTCAGTTCGGCAAGCTCGCGCGGATGCCAAAAACCCGCAAGTCCGGTCCAAAACGCAATCGTCCCCATCCATCCCCAGCCGATCCAGGCGGAAAAAACTATTTCCTCGAAAACGGAGTCGTAACGCAAACGAATTACGCGGGAAAAACACTCGCCGATACCAAGGCCCATAAAAACAAAACCCAGCGACAGGATGATTTCAAACATGGAGTTTTGGGATAATTACGAGATACAGGTATGAAGTCAGTACAAATGCACTCCAACCCAAAAAAATAAAAAATAAAATAAATCCGATCGGATTATTTTTGGATTTCATGCTTTTTTCCGGGGGTAATTCTGCTTGCAGAATCGACCTGCTCAAAATCAAAAATCCGAATCGCCCGGCCGAATCGAAGCACCAGAGTAATCAGAATACGAAGCGCTTCAAACGCTTCCTTCCACCGGAATTTTGAGTTCCCCTTTTCCCTATTCGCGAAAACAACCGGAACCTCAAGAAAGCTCGCGCCTTTCTTGTAGCAGCGGAAAATGGTTTCAATCCCAATGGAATATCCATTTGACAGAAACTCCTCAAACGGCAGTTGCTGCAACATCTCGTACCGGTAGGCTTTGAATCCGCCACTTAAATCGTGAATTTTAGAACCAAGAATTGTCCGGTAAATTTGATTGGCGATCAGGCTGATAATTTTTCGTTTTAGTGGCCAATGCACCACAGCGCCGCCCTCCACGTACCGGGAGCCAATAACAACATCGTAGTTCTGAATGAGATTGAGAAACAGCGGCAAATACCGGGGATTATGCGAACCATCGCCGTCCATTTCAATGACGCAATCGGGTTTAAGTTTCAACGCCTCTCGAAAACCAAGACGCCGCGCCGATCCGCAACCACGCTGGTTTTTTCGGTGAATAACGTGCAGCTTACCCGGATACCGATCCTTGAGCTCATCCAGAAGTTTCCCGGTTCCGTCCGGAGAATCATCGTCAACAACCAGCACATGCACATCATGCGAAGTTGACGCCACAGAAGATTGAATGCCGTCAAGAACACGCTCCATGTTCAAAACTTCGTTGTAAGTTGCGATGAGGACAACCGCCTTCATAAATTCTCCTTTGAATTTGAAATATAGGGCTATATTATACGGCATTTTATGAGGAAAACATCATGACTTTGCGCCGCGAACGATTGACCTTATCCCTTCAAATAGCAGCAGTTATAGGGATCATCTACTCCATTCACGAAACGCTTCGCGTTCTCTGTGAACAAAACTATTTTACTTTCCACTTATATGGAATTGGCCTTGAAACAGCCCAACACATCACGATAACCACCCTTGTCTATTCGATAGTAATAGGTGGAGCCCTCGGAATTGTGTCAATGCTCCTTCCTCAATCCGTTGGCAAAACACTGACTTTATACATAGAGGGAATTTTGGTCATCCTGCTTCTTGGTGTCTGCGTGACTATCAAACGGTATTCATTGGACTTTTTACCAGGAGACCTTGTTTATTTCGCTTTTAGTGTAAATCAATGGATCAAGGCTCATCTGAATTTCCTCCTAGTGACTCTGATACTTTTTTCAGTTCTTACCCCCTTCGTCGTTCGAAGCAGAGATTTTTTTCTTTTCCTGTCACGAGTTTTTATTCCGATCTCTGTCGTTCTCATCGCCGGAATTGTCGTTTTCAACTTTGCGTGGAAAAAAACCCTGCAAACAAATTTGAACAAATCAGACGCGCCGAACGTTCTCCTTCTGACTGTCGATACGATGCGCGCGGATCATCTTGGACTTTACGGCTACAAGCGAAACACCAGTCCTACGATAGATCAATTCGGAAAAGAAAATGTCACTTTCACGAGCGCCGTCTGCCAATGGCCGAAAACCAGCCAGAGTTTTGCTTCCATGCTCACCGGAACCTATTTTTATCAAACCGGCATCCCCATCAATGTCGCCACTCGCCTGCCAGCCAAAAACCTGCTTATGTCTGAAATCTTTTCCAATGCCGGATACAAAACAGCCGCATTTCAAAGCAACGCAAATCTGGCAAAATATTTTGATTTTGATAGCGGATTTGACACGTACGAAGAACTTTGGCACAAACAATCTGGTCCGGCGCGTGAGATGGGTTGGTTCCGGTCCGATTTAGTCGTTAATCGTACGATTGATTGGATCAAAAAAAATAGGGGGAAACGATTTTTTGTCTGGACCCATATCGTCGATCCTCACGCCCCGTACACTCCCCCGGCGCCGTATAACTCTATGTTTGTCAATGATGGCCTGGGGAACGATTACGCGCCTGTCCCGCTCGGAAAAATCAGCGAACATGCACGGCTTGGCGATCATAACGACCCCGATTACTACGTCTCACAATATGACGGAGAAATCCGTTTTACGGATGATCAGATCGGAAAACTTTTTCAGGCCCTGAAGAATTTTGGTCTCGACAAGAACACAATTGTTATTTTCACCTCGGATCACGGAGAAAGCTTCGGAAACCACGATTTCTTTTTCGATCACGGAAAATACCCCTTTGAGGATTGCGCTCACGTTCCCCTGATTATTCGGGATCCTAAGCACCTCTCTAAATCCGCGATAGTTCAGACACCTGTCTCACTCATCGACATCCTTCCGACGGTGTTATCGTTAGCGAATATCTCTGTCACAAACGCCCCGTTTCAGGGACAAAATTTGACGTCAGGCCAGTTTCAGTACCAGTTCATCGAATCCGGCGATTCGGAGAAATATCAACGGACCGTGCGTGATAAGGAGTGGAAACTGGTTTTCGCACCGGATCCGACCGATCAAAAAGCGCTCGGGATCGGCCCGTTTGCTCTCTATCACTTTACCGAAGACAAAAAAGAAATTCGCAATGTGATCGATAAATTCCCGGCGGAGGCTAACCGCTTGAAAGATAAATTGGTGAATTGGCTGGATGAAGGCTTAAAAAAGAACCGCTCGAATGACCGCGGCGCAAAACAATTTGAAAATGCGGATATCGACAAAACCTCTCTGGAACAGCTGAAAAGCTTCGGCTATTTATAAAACTGTTTTTCTGCGACGCTACTACGCCTAAAACAAAATCATATTTTGTAACGGATTAGACCTGTTTCAGCATCAACAGATTTTGGCAGCTTCTCTAAATATTCAAAAAGCGCTCTTTTTGACTGAATGTCCTGAGGATTGACTACAAAAAAATACTTCGCACCTTTCGATTTAAGATACTCAATCCATCGAATCGGATCGCGAAAAGCAGAATCTCTTTGCGACCGTTCTTCGTCCGATAGGTTATTCAAAGATTTGAAATGAAAATAAAGCGGCAAATCTTCTCGAGTTGAGTCAAGCTCGAACGGCCATCCAATTCTTTCTGAAAGCGGAATATATTCAGGACGGGCCTCATGCGTTGCCACAATAATTCGGTCCTCCGGCAAAGCCATTCTCTGAATGGCCTTCGACAAAGGCACGATTTTTTCATCAGCGCGAGGCGTCACAAAAGCCGGCTTAAATGCTAAAAATGAATTTAAAAAAATAGCCGTGAAGCCCAGACAAATCCAAACGGGCCGGAATTTTTTTGTTTTCTCAAAGACCCCGTCAAAATACCCGCCTAGAATAATCGCAAGGGGCGCGATCCAATGCCAAAGATAAAAATTATGATCATGATACTTCCGCGGAAGCACCACCATACTAACAGCCAGAGCCAATAGCCAGAGCCAAAGAACTTTATCCTCTTTCTTTTTCCAGGAATTCCATAACGCAAACGGCAAAATGATAACGCCGATCGGGGTTAGCAAATAACGGACGAAATAATAAATAATCTGTTTGTAAAACCCAAGAGTCATAAAAAGATGAAACGGGCTGCCCTGTCCGTACATTTCAATTTGCGGAAACATGGACATAAACACATTATCACTGTGCCGGGTAACCCAGTAAATCCAGCCATACCAGGCCAGCGGCGTTAATACCGCCGGCAGCAAAAACCATAAACGATTTTTTTTAGCGAGAAATCCAAGCGGCAGGAGAAGTACGCCGAGATGAATTCTTAAAGTAATCAAGATTCCCGTTACGATTCCGGCAGCAAAGTCTTTTTGACCACTCTTCCCCGCTAGATAAAACGCCAGAAGCGTAAGGAATAGCGCCGGCATATCGTTCATGAAGCTTTGGCCGTAAATAGTTGTGAGCGGAGACAAATTAAAAATAAACGCGCTCCACAGAGCGACCCGTTCTCCCCACCTCTCTTTCACAAAAAGATAGAGCACCCATGTCGCCAAAACAGCGAACACAACCATCTGAAACCGGCCCCAGAAAACAATGCTCACTCCAAACAATTTGAAGAGCGTCGCGGCAACAACTGCGGGAGCCCAAAAATTTAATAAGATGAGTCCCGGTTCGCCGGAGGCGGAGCAAAACGTCATCGGCAAGAAAACCGCTGACGGACCCTTCATTAGAATAAACTTGGCCACATCTACCGTCATCAATTGATAGGACGCGAAATTCCCAAGAAATGGGCGCGAAAGTCCCCAGATTTTTGTCAGAAAGCTATAGACTAGGATAAGCGCGAATAGGAAAGAATACATAAGAAGCAAACTCCCAGCATTAATCCCGCCACCACAAAGGTCCAGTTAAAACGGGATACGGTATATCGAAATTCAATTTGATGGGCCCCCATGGGAACGTCGACACTTCTGAAAAGGCCTTGATACGGTTTGATCACAACTTCTTTTCCGTCAATAAAAGACTTCCAACCCGGATAATTAATTTCGGAGACTACTAATTCACCGCTTTCTTTTGCATTTGCTTGAAGTAAAACCCGGCCAGACTTCCTTTCCACTTCCTTGACATCATCAATTCCCGAGTAGCGAGAATGCCAATCCCTATTTTCATATAAATAAAACCCGTTTTCTTCACAAATAAGAGAAAAATCGGAAAGCGGCTCGCCCGAAACTATGTATTTGACACTTAAGAAATTAAGCAATTCCCGTTTCTCGAACAGAGCTTTCCGGGATCCCGCTGATAAAAATAACGAATCATTAACAGAACCCAAACCGCCTAAAAATTGTTTATACAATTTCATCGCGAAAGGAGAGTAAATGCCAACATCCTCAATCCGAGGATAGACATTAAAATTGGGGAACGAGGGGTATTGTCTTCCCTTTTGAGCGTCGGCTTCGTTCATGAAAGTAAGCACACGAAAACGCGCCTTGTCATGCTTGATCATATCCAGGATTTTCGATTTCGGCCTGGTAACGGCGAAGGATTCATAATTTCCTTTCACACTAATCAAGCCAAACAAAAAAAGATCAACGGAAATAATCAGAATAAAAACCCAGGGAGAAATCCTTTTAATCCAGAACGTGGCAAAAACCGAAACGATTATCGCTGAGACAGCCGTAATAATTCTCGGATTAAAAATATCGGTCTGCAATAAAAGGACGTCATAAACCGACTTTAGCTTAGCAAGGTATACCTCTATGGAATAAGGATGAATCACGGATCCGCCAAAATGACTTTTTACATACTGCTCCGCAATCGGATAAATAACGTCTTTTCCGGCTCGAAGAAGGATACCGGACGCAGCAAATCCCAAAAGAACAATCGCACTCAGCCAAAAGAAAATGTTACGAGTACGTTTTACCGATTGATCTTCCCCGCCGGAGAGAACCTTATCGAATCCCATAGCCGCCAAAATCGACAGGCATAACGAAGAAAAGAAAAGAACTTTTGCGGGAACTCTAAACGCATAAAAATGGGTTGACTTGATAAAGGCCACGTAGAGTGGATCGAATTTCCCAAGTGCGTACAAAAGACTGACTACCAACAAAGCTAAAACGGCCCAAGTATGGCAGTTTTTCCTCCCCGCCAATCCACTGATCGCCAGAAAAACTCCAAGGACACTGACGTAAAAATCCGTTCCCAAAAAGCCATGCCACGATGGAAAATAAAGCGTTGCGAATCCGAAAGGATTCAGAGATCCGACATACGCCAATGCCTCAACCGAATTCACTCTGGAAGAAAACTGGCTCAGCTCTAAAAACGGGATCCACTGCGGTAGACTAAGCCCGATCGAAAGAAACACGGCCAACGCGAACGATAAGAACGATTTAAATTTCTGCTCGTAAGGCCCCTTGAATAAAAGAAAAATGAAATAGAAACAAGCGAACCCATAAAAATAAATTGAGAATTGCTGATAACCTGCTACGGCCTGGAGCGCCAAAACCAGAGCCAAAAGCCCGCAATAAACCGGCCGGGGATTCTCAAGCATACAATCAATCAAAAGCAGGCAGATCGGAAACCATGCTAATACCCTTTGCGAGGTTATATTATAGGAAAAGCCCCCCTGGGCTGAACCGAACAAAAATATGACAGCCCCCAACAATGCTGCCACACTGCGCAAGCCGATACGGCGTACATAAAAATAAAATCCGACACCCGCAACAAGATAATGAAACAGAACCTCGTAGTTATAGGCGATATCGAACGGTAAAAGTCCCAAAAAAATCAGGTTCGGCGGATAAAACGCCCCCACCTGCCCCTCAGCCAGCAGCGGAAATCCGCATTGATTGAATGGGCACCACCAAGGCAAGCGCAAGTGATGGATTTCGTCCCAAAGAAAACTCGCCCACGGATAATGCTGAGCCAGATGATCTCCGCTTAAAAATCCATAACGGAGCGTGAACAAGTCAAACAGGTATACAAAAATTACGCCGCACAGGAGGAGCACAAATCCCAGGTCACCCCGGAGAATGGCGCCTAGCTTCTTTGTCTTATCTAATTTCATAGACATCAATAATCTCTCCAAAAGATTTGCGCGCCAATAACTCTTTCCACGAACTGGGAGTTGATGTGCGAATCGCGGGATCAAGAGCCTGCTTCACACGATCATCCCAATAAGGGCTAAACCTCGTTATAAGCCGGGCATCTTCTTTGAGTTCATACCTCTTTAATCTTGGCAGGACAATGAAACTAATATTGTTTTTCTTTAATTCGTTATAGCCAATCTGCGGGCGTGTTGAGAAATAGCTGGATTTATTTTCCGGAACTTCATTAAGAAAATACAGCTGAAATCCTTTTTCTGAAGCGCTTTCCGCCATTTTCATCAGTCGCTTCATTTTAACGGGATCCACACCTTCGTCGAGCGCCCGGCTTGAAAGTGCCCCCAGCTGACTTTTTGAGCGCGGCAGACGAGGCGCGAAGAAATAAGGCTCTCCAATAGCCACCTCGGCATCCGTAGGCAGCCGCGTGATCAACGCTTCCCGCGCCACAGTCCGGGAATCTTTCTGGAGAAGCAAATAATCAAGCAGAGACGATTTAACAAAATTAGAAGCAGCTACAAGACAAATTATCGCCGCAAAAACCGCCCCTCGCACCCTCAACTGATCAAGAGCCCACGCCGCCGTCAAAATCATGAACGGAATAAGCGGCAGAACATACCGGTCATGAGGCTGACTCCCCTTCGCAAGCAAAAGGTAATAGCTCACAATCCAGACGGAGAAAATCCAAATCCTCGGATTACGAAGGAAAAAACCAAGACCGATACCGATCAACGATAAAACGGTCAGTCCCCACCCCAAACCATTATTGAGCGAATACACGAAATGATGCCAAAACCCCGAAGAACCTTCGGCGCTTAGCTGGCCAAGCCCTTCTTTCAAAAAGAAATTCCAGTCCGATACAGCAAAAGGATTCATCGCAAAAAAGGATAAGATGCAAATAACTCCGGACAACCATAACGGCCAGAAAAAAATCGCGTTTATAAAATTTTTCCAATTTCTGATGAGATGCGCGGCAAGATAAGGCACAGCGAGCCACACACCGTTATATTTCATTGCCGTAGCCAGCCCCACAAAAAATCCGCACCACAAATAATCACCGGGTTTTCCTTCTTCTAGAACTGAGAGAACGAAATACATCCCTCCCGTCAAAATCGCCAGTAGCGGCAAGTCGAGATAAAAGAAATGACTGTCCCGAACATGAAGAAAATTCACGGCGAGCAGGAATGAGGCGGCAAACGCCGTTCTCTCGCCGAAGAAGCGTCGCGCGAGTCGAAAGACGAGAAAGACCCCCAGTGTTCCGAGCAAGGCCCCGAAAATGATCCGCGCGATGAGATAAAAAACTGTGGAATCTTTCAGATAATATCCAAGAAACGCTTCTGGGCTCGAAAACCAACCAAGAACATGACCGATTGCGTAGAAGAGTCCGTAGAATGGAAAAAGAAGATAGGTCACCAGGGGGGGTAATTTAAAGAAATGAGGATTGAGATCACCCGTGCCAAACCCCATCGTCTGATTAATTTCAAGTTGTTCGTCGGCGTGATAGTTGAATGGCAGGCCATATCCAATTCCGATGATCCTCAGAATGAAAGCAAGTGTGAGAACTGCGAAGACAAGATGCTTTTCATTAATTCGGGAGAAAATTTCAGACTCTAGCGAATTGGATTTTTGGCGCATTTTTTGTTGTGGAAAGGAAATAATTTTCATACCAGGTAAACGTAGCGCGAAGCCCGTCCTCCAGCGAAATTTTCGGCGTCCACCCCAGCAATCTCTGGGCTTTATCCGTAGCCAACCACTGGGCATCAATCTCTCTTGCGGCTTTTGATTTTCCGCGAACATCCGGCTTCAAACCTTTTCTTCCGGAAACTTTAATGAGCAGATTGACAATTTCCAGCACACTCACGGGTTCCTTGTGTCCGAAATTAAAAGCTTCACCGTTGCATTTTCCTTCTCGAATCGCTTCGGCAATCGCGAGGTATCCGTCGACTACATCCTGAACATACAAATAATCGCGAAGATGCGAGCCATCGCTTCGAATAATCGGATCTTTCCCTTCCAGTATCATTTGGATAGAACCGGGAATGATCCGCGAATAATTAAAATCTCCGCCTCCATAAATATTCCCTGACCGCGTAATTCCAATTGGGAGATCAAAACTCACAGCATATGATTGTGCAATCAAATCCGTACACGATTTCGACACGTCGTACGGATATTTACCTGCCAGCGGAGTAGATTCATCATACGGAGACGGTTGATTACCGTAAGCCTTATCGCTTGAGGCAACCACGATGGATTTCAGTTTTCCGTAAACCCGCGCGGCCTCAAGAATATTCCAGGTTCCCCGGATATTGGTTTCGAACGTGGAAACGGGCGATCCGTTGGCCACGCCGACAATCGTTTGCGCCGCCAGATGGAACAGATGCTCTACATCATAATCAACGAAAATTCTTTCGAGTAATTTAATATCCTCCAGGCCCCCGTGAACCCGGTTCACTTTTTCAATATTTCCTGAAAATTTAAGCGCGGAATCCATCACCTCATCTCGGATAAGCACGACCACGCGCGCGCCCTCGCCTATGAGCCGATCGACGAGCCAGGCCCCCACTAATCCGGTCGCTCCGGTGACGCAGATGGACTGATTTTTCCACTTATTTTCTGTCATAGACGCTATTCCTTCCAAACTTTCCACTCCGCCCGTTTTTCCTGCCACAATTGATTTAAACCCTCCACATCTTTGAATGTATCCATACATTGCCAAAACCCCTGATGCGGATAAATAGCAAGTTGCTTCTCGCTAGCCAACTTTTTAAGAGGCTCTTGCTCAAGCACAGAATCATCTGTTAAATAATCGAAAAATTTATTCTGAAAGACGAAGAATCCGCCGTTAACCCAAGAATCCAGCTTGGGTTTTTCCTTGAATCCCATGGCCTTCCCTTCCCGTTCCATTTCGATAATGCCAAATTGGGACAGCGGCTGAACACCCGTAACCGTCGCGATCGTATTCTGTTTTTTGTGATATTCGAGCAATTTCAGAATATCAACATCCGCCACGCCGTCCCCGTAGGTTACAAGAAATGGATCCGTGTCTACATAACGCTGAACCCTCTTGATGCGCCCCCCCGTCATCGTGTTAAGCCCCGTATCCACCAAAGTAATTTTCCAATGCCCCTCATTGTGATCACCGTGGAATTTAATTTCTCCGGGCTTGTCTAAATTAATGGTGAAATCATTATTCCGGATCACATAATTCATAAAATATTCTTTGATCATGTGCCCTTTATGCCCCAAACAGAGTATGAAATCGTTGAATCCAAAATGTGAAAAAATCTTCATGATGTGCCACAATATCGGGCGGGTGCCTACTTCAACAAGGGGTTTCGGTCGGAAATCCGTTTCTTCCTTCAGTCGGGTACCGGCCCCCCCGCAGAGAATTACGACCTTGAGTGAATTGTTTGTTTTAAACATTTTTCAGTTTCAAATCCCTTGATTCGATATTTAATCATGTTTTTGATAAATTCCATCACCGTTTTCCAATTGACGTTAGAGCTTCCGCCTTCACGTTTAAGAAACTCGGTTTCAACCTCACCCTGCTTAAGCCGAAGACGGGCAGCCTTTATCATAATTTCGGCATCAATAAACCAATCCGATGACCGAAGCGATAAATCCTCATAGGCTTTTCGGGTCATCACTTTAGGTAAACCGTTGACATCATCTGTCTTGACTGAAAACATAATTGTAGAAAGCGCATTAAAAACCCAAGAAATAAAAGCCCGAAACGGTCCATCCCCTCGAACAACACGCCGGACTTTACATAAATCCAGTTGATATTTCTTTAAGGTTTCAAAAACGCGAATGATTTCGTCAGGTTCTGTCTGCCCATCACCGCATTGAATACAAAGGTATTCGCCTCTTGCCTGCGCAAGTCCTTGAAGAATCCCCCAGCCAAGGCCTTTGTTTTTCATTACATGGACAATTCGAATACGAGGATTATTCGCGTTCAGATCAGTTAAGATCTCGCCGGTTTTGTCCCAGGATCCATTATTAACCGCCAATATTTCGTAATCCTCAAGGGCCGCATCGTTAAAAACCCTTACGATTCCCCGTATAACCCTGTCCACGTTCTCTTCCTCGTTGTAAAACGGAATCGCCACGGATAACATTTTATTTTTCAAGCCTTTCAATCTGTCTTACGGCCTCAAGTAAATTCTTGGCCATCCAGTTGGGTTTGATTCCTTTTCTTGACATGAGATCACAAAGATCGCATTTTCTCCTGCCCAACAAAATCGTTTTCACTTTACGCGCCCGCCCTGCCTGCACATCAGAAATACTGTCCCCAATCAAATAGGACTGCGCAAGATTCACATTGAATTCCTTTTTAGCGAGATCTAAAAGGCCGGGCTTTGGCTTTCTACAGCGGCATTTTTTGCGATAGATCCCTCGTCCCTTTTCGGGATGATGCAGACAATAAAAAACGCCGTCAATCCTTGCGCCTTGTTTTTCAATCAAATTCAGCATTTTGTGGTTAATTTTAAGCAACATTTCTTCTGAAAAATGCCCCATACCAACGCCGGGCTGATTCGAAACCACAAGCACCTTAAATCCCGCCCGATTCAATCTTTTGATTGCCTTGGGAACGTGCGGCAATAGCTTCAAGTGCTTTGGATGAAACGGTGTTTCTAGAATCCCAAGATCTTCGAAAAACAATATCTCATTAATCACTCCGTCCCGGTCGAGAAAGACGGCTCTTTGATTGCTGCAATTATTCATTTCAACGCTTCTTCGGCTTCTTTAAGCTGGTCATGATTTCCAATTTCAAGCGGGGCAAACTGAACCTGATACGCACCCAGCTTACCTTCCTTAGCCAGCAGGGACAAAACCTCTTTTTCCAATGAAAAATCCTGCTTCTTCGGAAGATATTTCAAAACAGCTTTCCTAAAAATTTTGGCGCCCGAATCCACGAAATTCTTTCCTGCTGGGTTTTCATAATCATAAGCCTGAATGACAGGAAGCTTTTGGTCCCAAGCGGCATTCTTTCTGAATTTTCCGTAATCGTCAGAAAAAACGGTCATGGCGCCGATCCAATCAGGATGTTTGTGAAAGAACTGTATAAAACTCAAATAATCTAGATGAACCAGATTATCCCCGTTTAGGAAAAGAAACTCGTCCGACAACAAATCTTTCGCCTGATCCAGCGCACCTCCGGTTCCGCGAGGCGGATCTTCTATCGAATAACGGATTCGGCATTGCCATTTCGAGCCATCACCCAAATATGCCTGCACTTGACCGGCGAGGTAACCGACCGCAAGAATAAAATCACGAACCCCTGACTTTACAAGTCTTGAAATCAGGTGCTCGACAAACGGTTTCCCCGCCACCGGAACCATGCACTTCGAAACGGAATACGTGATCGGCCTGAGCCGCGTTCCCAATCCTCCCGCCAGGATAAGCGCTTGCATCGAAATTAAGCGATCGGAACCTTAATTTTATTCCAGGCTTCCAAAAACTCGTCGATGGTTTTGTCGGTTTGAGGATGACGTGCCATCTCGCGGAAGAATTTATAAGGCACCGTGGTGATATGGGCGCCCGCTTCCGCCGCTTGATTGATGTGCTGAAGATGGCGAATACTTCCGACAATAATTTTTGTGGAATACCCTTTGAGCACCTTTAGTGCCCGTAATCCATTTTCATTCATGGGAAGTTTCACCACAACGTAAGGACTCCAGGCGGCATAAACAGACGCTTCCTCGACCATTTCCTCAAAATCATTGGTCGTGACTTCAACACTGAGCGGACCCGGAACAAGCTTGAGAATCTCAAACACCCGTGTCTTAAGGTCAGCGCCTTCTTCCTGAGAAAATATTTTCGGGTTTGTCGTAACGCCTTTGACAACGCCCCACTGCGCGATTTCCTCAATTTCTTTCAGATTTGCTGTATCAATAAAAAGATCCATGAAGATCCCCTTTCCTCAGCTATTTTTAATTTTTTCAAGCAAGCCATTGCAGACTAACTGGGCCAGCGCTAAATGCCATGATTCCACAATCTGCGTGTTTGGAAACGGCACGACCGAGCAAATATCGCAAATTTCTTTCATGGCGCCGCCATCGAAGCCGCTAAAACCAATCGTGACGCAGCCATTTTCCTTGGCTATATTGAAAGCCTTCAGAAGATTCTGTGACCAAAGCCCGGCTTTATCGCGTCCTGAACCGCCGTGTACGCTGAAACCAATAAGCGCATCACCCGGTTTTACGAAGTTCAGCAGCTGCTCGGAATAAAGATTGTCGAATCCATTATCATTCACAAGAGCCGTGATAAGCGATGGATTGTCTGTGAATCCAAGAACTTTAAGCCGCTTTTTTCCCGGCACAACCGTGCATTTGCCCATGTCATTGACGATATGCGACGCGTTAGAAGCCGATCCGCCGTTTCCCATCAGATAAACAGTTCCGCCGTTCTGCCACACTTTAAAAAGCGCGTCCGTAATTTTTTCGATCACACCATAATCTATCTGATCCGCCGACTGTTTCATCGCATCCATGTACCAACTGATATATTCACGAGTCGACATTTTGGCTTCTGCTGTTTTCATTACTTTCTCCTTTTTATTTCGTAATTGAGTAATATTTCTCATCTGCCGTGTCATCGATCAGAACTTTGGTGCCTTCAAATTCAAACTTGTAACGCATTTCCTCGCAACTTTCTTTTTTCATCATACTCCGGACATTTGCGCGGGCTTTTTCTGTCGAACAATAAAGCAGCAAATACCCTCCGCCTCCGGCACCGATCAGCTTACCTCCGGTCGCACCCATTTTTTGCGCGCGTTCATACAATTCATTAGTTTTGGAATTTGAAATTTTGTCCGAAAGTTTCTTCTTAGCTTCCCAATGTTCATCCAGCAAATCGCCGTATTCATGAATATTGCCGTTGCAAAGAACCTCTTCGGTACGAAAACCGAGCTGTTTGATGTAATGCAAACTTGAAAGCGTTGCCTGCTTTTTGCGTATTCCCTCGATCAGTTTTGTCTGAACATTCGGGGAATTTCTCCGGACATTCGTGTAAAAAATGAGCGCGCTTTTTTCCAGCGTTTTCACATTTTCATTTGTGATGTTGAGAGGGGTCGGAATGACGCGGCCATTTTTCTCGAACATCAAGCACTGTATTCCGCCGAATGAGGCAATATATTGATCCTGTTTACCACCGGCTTCTTTTAAAATTTCGCGCTCGATTCTTACGGCCATTTGGGCAATTTCATGACGCGTTAGTTCAATTTTCTTATACGCGGCCAAAACCGTGATGAGTCCAACCAAAAAACTAGAAGACGTTCCTAACCCGGTGTCAGAGGGAATGTCAGCAAAAGATATAATCTCGATGCCCCCCCCCTTGATATTAAACATCTTCATAGCTTCATGAACCAGCGGATGTCGCACCTCTTCCGAGGTCTGAACAATTTCGCGTTGAGAATAGCAGAGTCGAATATTCTTCTCAAAATGTTTGTGAATTACGATGTAAATGTACTGATTGATCGCCGCGCTGATCAGATAGCCGCCGTGTTTAGAATAGTATTCCTTCACATCGGTGCCGCCGCCACCAAGGCAAATACGCAACGGCGTGCGAGCGATAATCATGACGCTACATTCACTTTCTGTTCTTCAAGATTTAAAGCCTTCCCGTCCATTTCTTCAGGTTTAGCGATCCCAAACAGCGCGAGAATTGTGGGAGCCATATCCACCATCGCGGGATTATTAATGCGCACATTTCGATTTACCAAAAACACTCCCGGTACAAGCGAAGGATCGCACAAATGGTCTCCACTCCATTTCTTTAAATTGTTTTCCATGGTAATAGCGGGCACGGCTCCAAGAGCAGTTTGCCAGGAAGATCGGTAGCCAGCATCAAATCCAATGAAAAGATCGGGCCCAATTTCCGCATACGGCCCCCAAAACACTTCCTCTTTTTTGTAAATGTGTTTGACCACTGGATGCTGCGTCATAGGATCTTTAAATCCCGCAAGTTTTTGTATAAGCTCGTCTCTCAGTTTTTCCGATTCAGGCCCCGGGGAAACAATCCCTTCCTTTTCACGGCCGATTTGATTGATATAGATTCCGCCAAAACCGACGCTGTAAGCGCGCGTTTTTGACCAATCCACATCTGCCAAAAGTTCACGTCCTTCTTTCTGAGTATTGTCTTTTAGGACGAGGAAGCCTTGATCACGCAGCCACGCATTTACATGCACAGCGCGACGGAAGGTATTAAAACCATGGTCGGATAGAATGAGCAAAACGGTTTTATCATCAAGCGATTTCATAATTTCGCCAACAACTTCGTCCATACGTTTGTAATACCGGCGAATTACATTGCCGAACATTTTTGCTTCTTGATCGTTATAAAGCGGATGCTTTTTATCAACCGCTCTCCAGAACATATGACTCAGAATGTCTGATGATCCGAAATACATAATCAAAAGCCCGGATTTGAACCGGCCAAGTTCTTTTTTTAAAATTCCTTCTTTTTCAGATTGAATAGTTTTGGCTTGTTCCAAAAATGTAAGATCGTCGATGCGGCCCTCATTGAGCGCCCAAGTATCATGCGGCATACCGAGCGTATGATAAAGACCAATCTCATGCGCAATTTCTTTGGCATAATTATTGGGATACGAAATAGGCATTGCGGGCTTGTTGGGATCAAAGTTGACAGGAGAAACATAGAGCTTGAGCGGGCTCACTTGATTGACATGAAAGCGGACGATGCCATCGATTTTTTTAAACCAATTAACCGGAAATTTTACTTCAATCCAGTCGCTCCAGCCCCCTTCTTTTAAAGTAAATTCTTTCTCAGGCAATTTAATCTTGAGAGATTTTTCATCCTTCAATACCTCCAAATTGAGCGGAATGGAATGCTCCTTAATTCCTCTGGCCGTCATTTCAATTGGACCGTACAATCGAGCATTTACCGTTGGGCTATTAAATTTCACTTCATAAACTTTTCCGCCGACTTCTTTCGAATGATCAACCGGCTCGCTCGTGTAAAAAGAAAATGTTCCCTGAGTTCCACGAATATCCGGGGTTCCCATTCCCGAAAGCATCCTCCCTTCCAGTTTCTCAGTCGGAAATGTGTTCGGCAAATTAACTATAGTGGCATGAATATTACGCTTCCTCAAAGTCTCCCAAAAAGGTTCTCCCTTACGGCGTGGTTTGATTTTCGGCACGCCAACAGGAATCCGGACATTTCCAATATCCACCGTTCTTGGCGCCTCAGTTTCAGTAAGAGAAAGACTAAGACCATAATTTTGGGGATCGCGCCAGATAAAATCAAAAACCCCGTGTTTTCCAGGATTCGCCCCCGTGGCAAATGTCGACCAAGCCACCGAAGATTGCGGTGGATTAGTAGTTCCAAGCCGGGAAAAAGTTTCCTCATCCATCAATTTTCTGAAGTGCGGCATGTCGCCGTCTTTAGCAAACTGTTCGAGTAAATTTGGATCAAGCCCGTCCATCCCAAGCACGATTACTTTCGTATCAGTCATTACCGTCTTTCCTCCAAATGAAAACAAAGTGGAAATTCCGAAGATCAATGCGACAGCCGCGAGTCCTGCAATTCCAAACCTCAACCACTTTGGCGTTAGCTTAAACATAACTCGGATAAATTTCCAAATACGCTTTGCAAAAATGATAAGAGGTGCAAAAAGCGTAGCCAGAAATCCGATAATCAGTCCGAATATTGAAAAAAACTGCATGCCCGAACCGGGATCGATATACGCCCAAGCAGGTCCGGTCAAAAGAACATACGTTAATAAAAAAATATAAAGAAACTTAAAAATATTCATCTCAAAGATAACCGAGACTCTTTAACTTCTCACGAATAACATCCGCTTCTTGAGATGAAACACTTGAGGCAACCATCTCAGCGCGTTTTTCGATCATTTTTTGTTTTTCCATCCAATCCAAAATCTGTTTAAGATTTTTATCAAAATCACCAAAATCGGACTGAATCATCAATTCCGGCAGCTTGGGTTTTCTCAAACCCGCACCTTCTTGTCCAGTCTTGAAATAAACTTCTTTAAAACACGGGAAGGTTCCCCGTGCCCTCTCAACACTCTCGGCATCATTTAATTGAATAGGAAGCAATACGAAATAACCACGTTGTGTCAAAACAAAAGCCGTTTGCAGAACTCCGCGGGACCATTCCGGCTCAAGTTGAGCGCTCAGGAAAGGAAAATTTACTTCCTCTATCACGACAGGATTCAATCCATTAGTACTAAGTACTTCTTGAAGCGCCCGAACGTAAGATGCTTTTTCGACGCAAGAATCTCCGGTAAATAAAATCGCCGCTATTTTTTTTGAATTCATTTTAACTTTCCTTCAAGAAACGGGATTTCAAAAACTTTTTCATGAATAATCGGGCCGTGACCGAAGAAATCGTCTTCGCCGAAAAGCTCTCCGTGATCAGCCGTCACGATAAAATGAGTATTCGGTGGTGTGATGTCATAAAGTTTTTCGAACAAACGATCAAGGTACTCCACCGCATCTAACTGTTTGTTTTTCAACTCTCGCATTTGTTCGTTGGTAAAAAACCCTTCCTTGTCAACGTCCTCTTTGCGAACTCAACCCCGCACGACAAAATCATCCAGATTTTTAAAAACGCCATGCACCCCGCTGATTCTCGGCAGATTGTTTTTTTCCGACTCCAGCGTCGCATAAGGGTAATGCGTTTCGCCAATATTTAAAAAATAAAAGCTGGGCACATCACGCGAAAAAGTCATCCGATCCAGCATCGCTCCGAAATCGTTATGGCTGGTCATGAGCTGATATTCATCAAAATATTTGCTAAAAATCGTGCTTTCGTTCAGAACCGGAAGCGAAACGTATCCAACATTTCGATAGCCGTATTCTTTAAGAAGAAACGGGAGGGATAATGTAGGGACAAACTTTTTAAATTCCAGGTTACCGATCCCCAAGCGATCATTCCAGAGCAGAAAATCATCACGATATACATTTGAGGCAAAAACCTTTTTAGGATTGCGGTGGGGACTCATTCCCATTAAATAAGTAGTGTGGCTGGGATAGGTCCAACTGGAATAGGAATAGCGCTTTTCCGCCTCTCCAAGACGGGAAATCCAGCGCTTTTTAGCCGCCTGAAATACATCAAAACGGCAGCTGTCGAATATCAGAAGGACAACGTTGTTCATCCGTGCAGATCTCTCCTTTGGAATAGGCTCAAAGCTGTATATTCTAGGACAAAACATCTATTTGTAAAGGGAAACCTGGAGAGAAACCGAGAAGAACTATCTTCTTTTCTGATATTGAGTTAGAACATAACGGAGTGTCTGAATTACCCGGTCTTGTTCAAAGGAAGAAAGTTGGGGGTAAATCGGAAGCGAAATAATCTCTTCATAAAAACTTTCAGCGCCCGGAAGCTGCCCCATTTTTAAGGCAAGCCGTTTTTTGAAATAAGGGTGATAATGCAGAGGGATGTAATGAACCTGGACTCCGATTCCACGTTTTCTAAGCTCCTCAAAAACGCCCCCCCTTCCGGAACTAACCCGGACAACGAATAGATGATAAGAAGATTTTCCGTCAGGATTTTCTGAAAGACATTCAATTTCCGGCCAGTCCCGAAATGCCATCCGGTATTTTTCTGCGATCCGTCTACGTTTCGCAACAAAACTTTTCAACCGCTTAAGCTGAGACATTCCAAGCGCGCATTGAAAATCTGTGATCCGATAATTAAATCCTAATTCCTGCTGTTCATAATACCAAGCACCTGACTCTCCATTTAAAAACTGCTTCGGATTACGCGTAATTCCGTGGCTGCGAAACTTAAGAAACCTGTCTTGAATCAACTTCGAGTTTCCCGTAATCATCCCTCCCTCGCCTGTCGTGATGTGTTTAACCGGATGAAAACTAAAAACACTCAAATCGGAATATTCAGAAGAACCAACCGGCACCCGATCATATTCCGCTCCGAGCGCATGACAACAATCTTCAATCACAAACATTTTGTGCTTGCGGGCAATTTTGCGAATCGTTTTCAGGTCAACAGGATTTCCGGCAAAATGAACCGGGATAATCCCTCGAGTATTCTTGTTGATTTTCCTCTTCAAATCTTCGATCGAAATATTTCCTGTTTGCGGATCCACATCGACAATTCGTGGTTTGGCACCGGCATAAAAAACCGCATTGGCTGTTGCAACAAAAGTGATTGCGGGAACAAGCACCTCGTCAGTCCGTTTGAGATTTTGGGCAAGCACAGCCAAATGAAGGCCTGCCGTTCCGCTGGAAACAGCAACTGCCCAGGACGCCTTAACTTGTCTTGCAAATTGATTTTCGAACTGCGAAACGAAAGGCCCCTGCGTAATCCAGTCACCACGAAGAACTCTGACCACACTCTGAATGTCACTCTCATTAATCCAATGTTTGCCATACGGGATGGTTTTGTTCATGACACACGTTCCGCAAAAACCACGATTCGGTTCTGTTTACCGATTAGTCGATTAAGGTAAAAGAATGTCTTAATTCCGAGCTTCTGATAAAGCGGTAATGTATAACGCTCCAAATGGGACTCGGTCTGAAAATAATGAACGACTTTGAAGCCGTTTTTTTCAAGCAACCGGGTCAATGTTTTTAAATTGAAATAACAGGCATGCTCTATCGTATACATTTTGGCTAGTGGCCCTGAAAAATTTCTGCTACTTATTCGATACAATGCTTCCGCCGTATGATACAGAAGATTGTCAATGTTCGGTGTGGCAAGCACAAAAATTCCGCCGGGCTTCAGGTGATTTTTTACTTTTTGAATGTACAAGCTTGGTTTTGGGGGATGTTCAATGAAATCCCAGAAAGTAATCACATCAAATTTGGGTTCAAACTTGTCATATTCTAAAAATCCGCTAACCGTAACGTCGACTTGATAGTTCTTTCTCACGGATTCAGCATTCTTCCAGCTGGGATCTACCCCCTCCGGATTCCAACCCTGTTTTTTCGCGTAGCCCAGAAAAATTCCATTACCTGATGCAACGTCTAAAATATTGCGCCCGGAAACTCGTGACGTAAGCCATTCCAGCGCTTTCTGAAAATCCCGCCCTGTAATCCCTGCCCAGATTTTTTCGGGCGATTCCTCATAATAATGCTCGAGAAGCGGATTAACTTCCTTCAAACTATCCGACGTTTGATAAATTGCCGCCGTAGACAATTCGTTGAGACAGGGATTTAAAAATTTCAGGCCGCACTCCAAACACTGATAGACATGAATCTGCCGGAAGCTGAAAAGCTTACTCCAGTTACCGCCGGAACAGGCGGGGCACACCTCCCTTTGACACCATTGAATGTCTTTTGCGGTTTGCATAGGACGCTTGTATATCATATAATTCTTCGATTTTAAAGAGAGGACATCCAACACAAATGAAACCCATTCGCTGGCTGAATGATGTCAAAAAAGTTCAAGACGGTCTGGAAACTCCGTATTACCTAACCCACTTCATCTCAAACCGTTGCAATCTTTCCTGTGAGCATTGTTTTTATTGGGTAGATCTGAACACCAAGGTGAATGAGCTTTCCTTGCAGGAAATAGAGAAGGTCCTGAAATCACTGAAGAATCCCCTTCGTGGGGTTATTCTCACGGGCGGCGAGTCCTTCCTTCGTAAAGACATCGACGAAATCGTCAAGCTATACATCGACATCACCAGCACCCCGAATATCATTATTGCCTCTAACGGCTTTTATCTTGATGTCATGAAAGATAAGCTCGAGAAGACTCTCCCCTACGCCAACTCGCACGGAACACAAATTGATGTTCAAATCTCGCTGGATGGCCTTGAGGCGACTCATAACGCCATCCGCCGCAACTCGAAATCATTTCAAAAAGCCTGTGAAACAATTCACGCATTAAAGGACTGGAAAAACCGGTTCCCTTTGTTTGAAATTAGCGTCCTGACTGTTCTGAACAAAAAGAATTTCAGAGACATGGAAGCTATCGCAAAATTCGTGAATGAAGATTTGAACGTACGCCAGGGATTCGAAATCATTCGCGGACGTCAATATCTTGAGGCTCAAGCGATGAATAACAGTGTGATCAATCAAAAATCCTCTCCGAAAGAAGATGATATATTCCTTACGGTCGAAGATTTGGAGTGGTTAAAGCCCCGCCTCGAAGCACATTACCGTTTTGAACGGAAATACTATCGGGCTTTTTCACCCAGCTACCGCCTTCCCTACACCGGATTCGAAACAGTGCTTGAGAGTTTAAAACAGAATAAATCGATTGTCCCCTGCCTTGCCGGAAATCTTTTCGGCGTGCTCTATCCGGAAGGTGAAGTCAGTGTTTGTGAGCTTTTGACAAGCATGGGCAATGTCAGAAACCATAATCTGGATTTTGCAAAGCTTTGGCATTCAGAAGCGGCACAAACAATCAAACAACAAGTGAAAGGCTGCTTTTGCCCGCAAGGTTGTTATCTTCAACAGAGCACCAAATACGATGTCCCCACTTTTCTCGGACAAAGTCTTCAATACGCACTAGGCAAATGATAGCGTCCCGCGTTTCTTTCGTTATTCCTGTCTACAATTCTGAAGCGACAATTTTGCAGACTATTCAATCAATTAACACTCCAGGTGAAATCCTGGTAATTGATGATGCATCCACGGACAAAACACCATCCATTCTTTCTGATCTAGGTGTATCCGGAAAAATTCGAATCCTCAGGAATCCAGCAAATCGCGGTGCTGCCTATTCCCGAAATCTCGGGGTTCGAGAAAGCCACGGTGAAATCATCATTCTTCTCGACTCTGACGTTCGGCTTGAACCGGATACTGCAGAATTAGTTCTAAAAGTATTTGATCAAAACCCCGGAATCGGCCTGATAGCCCCCACTATTCGTTACGAAACTCAAGGCGAATTTTATCCCGAGTTTCCCGAGGCGGCGCAATATGCTGGTGTTACTGCTTGCCTTGGAATCCGCAAATCCGCCATCGAGAAGCTCAATATTCTATTCGATGAGTCTTATGCGATTTTCTTTGAAGATACGGACTTTTTTATCCGCATGAGAAACTACGGACTGAAATTCAAATTCATCCCCGAGGCGATCGCAATTCATCGGGATCGATTAATTCGTGAAGATAACGAAAAAACTTATTATCTCCAAATTCGCAATTGCTTGTACGCGCTTCGCAAACTTCGCGGAATCCCCCGGTTTCCGCATGAACTATCCTGGAAACTTTACGCAAAATATCTCGTGTTCGGACTTTTAAATTACGCCTGGTTCAATGACTGGATTCAGGCAGCGCCCCGAAGCACCAAAGAAAAAATCCTCTCAAAATTTCGCGGACCACATATCAGCAATAAGCCTCTTTGGCCTTTTCATATTTTGACGACAATAATAAAATCCTGGATATGGAATTTAACCCGAAAGCCTTTATGTCCATCAAAAAAATAGCCATCTTGATATTCTTCGCTGGTACTGCATTCTGGATGTTCTTCCTCCAAAATCTCCCGTTCACTTTTGGAGACGATCTGAACGTCATTTTTTTTGCCAACCATAAAACCTGGCATGACCTGATCCTTGCCTTCATCAATCCCGTCAGTCCGGCTCTTTACGTTCACGGTATGGCAAGCCTCGAGTCGACCCGGGCGTTTGAACCACTCCTGTTCCGCGGAATTTATTCAATCTTCGGATATGCGCCAAACGCCTTCTGGATTGTGAAAGCCGCCTCGATGGGCCTGGTTTCTGCGCTGATGTATTTGTTAATCCGCCAAACAACCGATCGAAATTTAATCTCGATTTTGGGAGCCATCTTTTTCCTCGTGGCCAGCCCCCTGTACCGGGGCATCGCCTGGATCGCCGATCTGGAAATCCTTGCCCAGCTTGGAACCATATTTGCCGTTTACTGTTTCCTTCAAATTTATTCGAGAAAAACCAAGCATAAAATCGCTTTTCTCGTTTTGATGGTATTAAGCTATTGGATCGGAATGAAAGTCAAAGAAACCGGCCGGCTGTTTCCCTTTTTTACCCTGGGCTTTATCACGCTCGATCAGAATTTTAAAATTTGGGAGTGGCTAAAGCAAAACTTGGCGCTCACACTGATTCTTGTCGTTTTGCTTTTTACCGTCATCCCTTTTGCTCACACAAGCGCTTCTGTTCTTGATGAGCGCGCCCAACAGGCCACCCGGCATTTTAACCTCTCAAATCTCAAATTGATCCTCTGGTCCAACCCAATGTCCAGCCACACGCCGGCCGATTTGGCGCACACCTTTCAATGGCCGCTCTTCATTCTGGCCGCCATCCTGACGCTCTGGATTGTGTTTAAGCGTAATCCCGCGATTACCTATTTTCTCGTCTGGTTCGGTCTTGCCCTGGCAGGAACCTGCATGGGATTTCACCTGGAAGATAACGAGCGCTACATCACCGTTGTGCTGGTACCCGCGACCGTACTTGTATTTTCTGTATTTGGTCTTGCCCTGAACCAACTGGGTTCGATCACTTCAAAAATACTATACGGAGTTTTAACGGTACTCACGCTGATTCCGATTCAGTACAATTTCGATCACGATATATTCATGAGGAATTTTTATGACGGCATCAATATTGCCGATTGGAAAGCAAGCGGTTTAATACTGAAGGATCGTTATGGCATCGATCCCGCGTGGCCAGCACTCGACAAATTCTACCGCAACCCCAATGGTGAATTTCACGAAATCCGGATTAAAGAGTGGGATTCCTCCATCCCGGCCGACCCCGCTTCGGTGAAGAAAGTCGCCGATAAATGGAAAACGGCTTACGTACTCTCCTTCAAGGACAAACTGTTTCCCACCGCCCTCGCCGTATCAGATACTGGCAACAATAGTCTCTACACGAAGCTCCTGTCGAAAATAAAAAAGAAGACTGTGAAAAAGTTTTATATTTACAAAATCGCTGCTTAAGCCCTCCCCACAAGGCTTCACACATTAACATCTTTACATCTTTTCTTAATCCAAAGTTTAAGGCATCATACGATACTTCAGCTGTAATTAAGGAAGGGATCAGCCATGAAACAGCTTCAACAAGAGTCAATACTGAAATTCTTAGTGGGAATACTCATCACAGCTTTTGCGCTTTTCCCATGCCCCTACCTTTCCGCCCAAACCAATCATGTGAATCAGCAAATCATTATTGAAATCCCCCGCGTCATGATGATTGAATCCGACATGGACAATATCGTTCTCAAATTTTCGGATAACAAAAAGGGCTCTCAGTCAGATTCGAAAACCGTTTATTACACGGTCCAAGCGAATGATCTGTCAAAAAATGAGGGCGTTCTGCAGGGCACTCTGCAATCGGAAATTCCGGGTGTGGTCGTAACGGCTGACGTCAACGGTTTTTCGAAAGAAGGCGGCAATGCTCATCTGGTACCGGCTGGCAGTGGAGCCGTTCCCTTATCTACGACTCCTGCACGGCTTGCGGATAATCAACCGGATGAGGGCTCTGGAAAAGTTGTGCGAGGAAAACTCTCTATCACTTTCAAGGCAACCGCCGAGAAAGATCTGGAATATCAAACTATCACGCCTCGAGTTACCATTTCAATTCTGGATGCTTAAAGAAAAAACATCCTCTATCGTTTACGGGCAACAATCAAAGTGATATCAAATGGATTGCAGTAGAAGTAAAAATTGGGCAGCCAGTTTTTAGACAGAAGAAATCTGAGCCATTTGGATATTTGGGGGAAATAAAGCCCAAGGCGGCGAGCAAAAAACTCCAGTGAAACATATTTACCTGCATATTGCTCGCGCAGAATCTCAAACCCCTGCGACACGAGCATTCGCTTTAACACACTTCCTGAAAAATAATAAAGATGCTCGTGCTCTTTAAACCCCATCCAATTTTCTTTGAAGATTTTCGCCGGCCAACTGGCAATATCAGGCGTTGCGAGAGCTAACACGCCGCCCGGTTTGAGCATCGCGTACGTTTTTTTGAGATCATTCATCGGCGTCGGCGAATGCTCGATGTAATCCCACATCGTGATGAGATCATAATTTTCAGACCGGCCATTAAATTCCCGAAGTGTCGACTCGTACAAATTAAGGCCGCGCATTTTCCCGTACTTTACGCAAAAGCCTGAAATATCAATTCCCTCCGGCTGCCAATCGTTTTCCTGCGCAGTTTCTACAAAAAATCCCATCGCACATCCGACATCCAAAGCTCGCCCCTTCGCCCCGCGCAAATATTTCTCGAGCATCTTGAGACGTTTGATAAACGTGCGCCGAATCTCAGGGCGCGTCAACTCATAATCGTCGTAACCAAGTTCCTTTGACGCCGGGCTTTGAAAATAATCCTTCGAATAAATTTCTTTAAGAGCCTCTTGAGGCAAACGCTCATTCGTGTAAATCAAACCGCATCCGCCGCACTCCACAATGTGTAGACTGGGAATGAACGACTTCGCTTTCGCGCTGCCACAGAAATCACAAACGACATTTTCAAGAGGGTAACTTTTTGGCATACAATAAGTTATGTTATTTCCCGGGGGTAAATAGTTTGACACGCTGATAGGCCGGGTCTATAATCCAGTTTTTTAACTTCCAATCAATTTTACACATCGCGGGGTGGAGCAGCCTGGTAGCTCGTTGGGCTCATAACCCAAAGGTCGGAGGTTCAAATCCTCCCCCCGCTACCAATTTAAAATTCCTAGCCATTGGAATTTATTTCCGATGGCTTTTTTTCTGCGCAGAATTATACCTATCATTTTTAATTACAGCCAGGCAAATCTGCTTCACAGTGCGCTCGCTCCTTAAGCGATATGTTTATAATTTGAGCCGCATCTTCATTTTTGATTACCTCCAACCACCGCGAAAATTCCGCAGAGACAACATAATTTTTGACCTGAAATGAAATTATGTTAGAATGCCGATTGAGTTGACGCTCGCTACAATAATCAATCTCAATTCACGACAATTTAAATGGAGACAACACAATGAAGTTTGGTGGAAAACTACTTGTCATTGGCTGCGGGGCTGTATCGCAATGTGCTATGCCGCTCGTTCTAAAGCTGATCGAAATGCCCGCAAAGAATATCACTATTATGGATTTTGTTGATAACCGCTCCCGTGTAAAAGAGGTTATCGATCGAGGCGTTAATTATGTTTTTGAGCGGGTCACTGAAGATAACTTCAAGCAGTTGTTACCCAAGCATGTCGGCTCCGGAGATATGATCATCGACCTTGCCTGGAATATTGAATGTACCGCTATCCTTCAATGGTGCCGGGATAATCAAATCTTGTATGTGAATACCTCTGTTGAAGAATGGAATCCCTACAAAGATACTCAGCGAAACGATCCGACAAAATACACACTCTACACCCGTCACATGGAAATCCGGAAAAGAATCGAACAATGGGGCGATAACAAAGGAACAACGGCAGTTGTTGATCACGGCGCCAATCCTGGGCTTGTATCGCACTTCACTAAAATGGCGCTTATTGATATCGCCAAAAAAATACTTAATGAAAAGACGGGCGATCCCAAGCGACTTCCCCAACTGGAAAAAGCCCTTGCGGATAAAAGTTTTTCCAAACTCGCACAGCTGGAAGGCGTCAAAGTGATTCATATCAGCGAGCGGGATACTCAAATCACAGACAAACCTAAACAAGTTAACGAATTCGTCAATACATGGAGCATCGAAGGATTTTTTGAGGAAGGCGTGGCACCGGCTGAATTGGGCTGGGGCACTCATGAACGCTACATTCCGGAGAATGCTTTCTTTCACAAAACCGGGCCCAAAAATCAAATTTGTCTATCCACCATCGGCATGAAAACATGGGTGCGCTCGTGGGTCCCCTGCGGTGAAATCATAGGGATGGTCTTTCGCCACGGTGAAGCTTTCAGCATTTCTGACCGTCTCACGGTTTGGGAAAACGAAAATGCCGTCTATCGCCCCACGGTTCATTACGCCTACTGCCCTGCTGATGTCGCTATCAATTCGCTTCATGAACTGGAAATGCGCCAGTTTAAGCTGCAGGAGAAACAGCGCATCATGAACGATGAAATTATTGATGGAGAGGATCAACTCGGAGTTCTTTTGATGGGACACGATTTCAAATCATGGTGGTGCGGTAGTCTATTGAGCATTCACGATGCCCGAAAACACGTTCCTCATCAGCAGGCCACCACACTTCAGGTCGCTATCTCTGTTGTGGCAGCGGCTACATGGATGATCAAAAATCCAAAAAGCGGCGTTTGCCTTCCGGACGACATCGACCACGAAGAAATATTGAAAATCAGCATCCCGTACATCAGCCCGGTAATTTCGGAGCCAGTTGACTGGACCCCTCTAAAAAATCTGAACACCCAGTTTACCAAATACGATATTCCCCGCCCGGTCGAGGCGGATACCTGGCAGTTCACCACATTTTTAGTTGATCACGCGGAGAGAAAACGTGCCCATACCGTCACCCAAAGTGCTGACAAGCGCGAAGCAGTCAAAATCTAAGTCTGACACAAGCGGAGTCGAAAACTTAATTCGTGCGATGATAAAAAAACATCGCACTCCGTTTATGCTGATTCGGCAAAGCGTGCTCGAGAAGCAATTCCAGCGTTTCCGGAAATGCTTGCCTGAAGTCACACCTTATTACGCCATCAAGGCCAATCCGCACCCAAAAATCATTAAAACGTTCATCAAACTGGGGGCAAATTTCGACGTCGCCAGTGCGTGGGAAATGAAACACGTTCTGTCCCTTGGAGCATCGCCTAACCGGATTATTTTCGCCAACACCATTAAATCTGTCGAAGACATTATCACTGCCAGACGACGCCGAGTGCGTCTGATGACTTTCGATAACGAACCGGAACTATATAAAATTTCGGAACATTATCCAGGCGCGCATGTTCTGCTTCGAATTAAAGTGGAAAACGAAGGCAGTGTCGTCAATCTTTCCCTCAAATTCGGCGCTGATCCCGAAAATGCCTATTTAATTTTACGTAAAGCTCAGTCACTCGGGCTGGTTCCTATGGGGCTCAGCTTTCACGTTGGCAGTCAATCCAAGAATGTCGAAAACTATCTGCAGGCTCTTGAAATTTCCGCAAAAATATTCGAAAAAGCTAAAGAACATGATATGCCGCTTAAAGTTTTAGATATTGGCGGCGGCTTCCCGATTCAACATTTTGACAACGAAATCGGGGTTAATTTTGAGCGTATGGCCAGTCAGATTCGCAAGCAAATCCGCCTTCTTTTCGATAAAAAAGTTCAGTTCATTGCTGAACCCGGCCGATTTTTAGTGGGGCCCGCCGGAATCCTTGTGACACAGGTTATCGGAAGAACTTTTCGCAATAATAAAAATTATTACTATTTGAATGATGGAATTTATGGCGATTTTTCAGGGATGGTTTTTGATCACTGCAAGTATGAATTTAAAACGTTACGCCGCGGGCAAACATTTTTAAGCGCTTTGGCCGGACCTACCTGCGACTCGTTTGATACGCTTTCACTGGATGTGGAAATTCCGGAACTGTATGTCAATGATGTCGTCTACACAAAAAATATTGGCGCTTACTCCGCCGCCAGCGCCGTAGCAAATTTCAACGGATTCTCCCCCGCAAAAATTGTTGTCGTTTAACAGACTAAAGCCAGGGTTCTGAAGGCAGCACCACGGTAAATAATGTACCTTTATCCGGAGCGCTCTCGACTGAGATCTTACCGCTGTTTTCCAGTACAATTCTTTGGCATATCGTAAGCCCGATGCCGCTACCTTCGAATTCTTTGCCCGTCTTCAATCGCACAAAAGGCTTAAAAATATTCTCGATTTCATCCTGATCAAAACCTATACCGTTGTCCTGAATTTTAATCTGAACTGCTTTATTCTCTAACCGCTCACCGGTAACCGTCACTCGAGGCGGCTCAGTGCTTTTATGAAACTTGATGGCGTTACTGACCAAGTTTAAAAACAGTTCGTGCATATAAATCTTTGAGGAGAAAACTTCGGGAAGCCTGCTTATAGCAATATCAGCGTTTGATTTTGAGATTAGCGATTCAAGATCCTTAAGGACGCTGTTTAAGACCTCGTTCAAATCCACAATCTCAAAATCAACCTGTCGGCGTGTCACTCGTGAAAAACGAAGCAAATCTGAAATCAGACGACTAATTCTTAGCGTTGCATTATTAATTCTTTCTAAATAGTTACGTCCCTTCTCATCAATTTGTTTTCCGCAGTGCAATTCAAGAAGTTCGTTGAGGGCCAAAATATTTTGAAATGGTTCCTGCAAGTCGTGCGATACGACATAGGCAAATAACTCTAATTGTTCGCTCTCAGCCTTTGCGCGCTCGGCGTCAACAGCACTTTCCACGATCTCCTGCTGTGCTCTCTTGAAATCTGTAATGTCACGGACAGAGCTGATAACAAAAAGCTCGTCATTTAGTTTAATAGGACTGAGACTGATATCCGCGGGAAATTCCGTCCCGTCTTTCCGGAGTGCGTGAAGATCACGACCACTAGCCATGGGTCTTCTGTAAGGATTTGACTGGTAGCGCATCCTATCGTCGACATGCCTCGTTCTGAAACGCTCAGGAATAATTATTTCAATGGACTGCCCAATAAGTTCATCTTTTTTATAACCAAACATCTTCTCTGTATGACCATTAACCACAACAATTTTTCCGGCCTGATTGACGATAATAATCGTGTCAGGAATCGCCTCAAGAAGTTCTCGAAACACAACATCGTCATTCATAATATTTTCCTAATTAAAGAATAACAGAAGCCTGCTGGAGAAAAAACAAGAGGGAAAATCCGTGCTTCATACCTAATAATGTTATAACTATTACGACTTTTTCTTCTCATCCTTTACGAATTTGTAAACAACTTCTCCGGGCTTGACCAAGCCAAGCTCTTCGCGGAGAACTTTTTCCAAATATTTCACATCAGTTTGCAGCAGTCGCGCTTCTTCACGCAATTGATCATTTTGAGTCTGAAGCTCTTGAATATGTTCGGCAATTTTCTCATCTTCCTGTTTCAATTCTTGATATTTCGTATAACTAGGAAGATAAATAATAGCCAAAAAAGCAACGACCGCTGCAAAAAACAGAATGGCGTATAAATGCCGCGACATTTATACGTTTACTTTCTTTTTCCCCGTTCCCGCGCAAGATTTCTTTCCAAGATTGCAGCGTTTGAAGAAATCCTTCACAGCGCCCGCGTACTGTGCCCGGTTACCAAGCTCTCCTTCAATGCGTAAAAGTTGATTGTATTTCGCAATCCTGTCAGTGCGGCACATAGAACCGGTTTTGATTTGACCGCAATTAAGTGCCACGGCCAGATCGGCAATCGTTGTATCCTCGGTTTCACCGCTTCGATGGCTCATGACAGCCGTGTAGCCGTTTTCATGCGCCAGTTTCACCGCATCAATCGTTTCTGTCAGTGTGCCGATTTGATTCACCTTGATCAGGATCGAATTGGCGATACCGCGATCAATCCCCATCTGGAGTCGTTTTGTGTTCGTCACAAACAAATCGTCGCCGACTAGTTGAACTTTGCCGCCGATACGATCCGTCAATTGTTTCCAACCATTCCAGTCATTCTCAGCGAGTCCGTCTTCGATGGAAAAAATGGGATATTTTTCGCACCAGGTTTGGTAGAAATCGACCATTTCAGAAGATGTTCTATTTTGTTTGGCCTCTGCCTTTAATACATACTTTCCGTCTTTGTAGAATTCGCTGGAGGCAGGATCCAGTGCAATTTTAACCTGGGTTCCAGGCTGATAACCCGCAGCCCTAATCGCCTCGAGGATGACCTGAATCGCTTCTTCATTAGATTTCAGATCCGGAGCAAAACCGCCCTCGTCACCCACCGCGGTCGAAAGATGTTTCGCATGAAGAATTTTCTTCAAAGCATGAAAAATTTCAGAGCCCATTCGAAGCGCATCCGAAAATGTTTTTCCGCCGAACGGCATAATCATAAATTCTTGAAGATCGACGTTGTTGTCCGCGTGACTGCCGCCGTTGATAATATTCATCATCGGAACCGGTAGCGTGACCGCCTTCTCACTGCCGATATACTTATAAAGCGAAACACCTTTGGCATTCGCCGCGGCACGGGCACACGCTAGAGAAACACCAAGAATAGCATTAGCTCCCAGCTTTGATTTGTTTTCTGTACCATCCAACTCAATCAAAAATTCATCGATCATGCGTTGTTTTGACGCGTCACGGCCGACCAGTTTGGGGCCAATGATGGAATTCGCGTTCTTCACGGCTTTCAATACGCCTTTCCCGCCATAACGCTTTTTATCGCCGTCACGAAGTTCTACGGCCTCGTGTTCACCGGTTGAGGCTCCGCTGGGTACCGCAGCGCGTCCCAAAACACCGCCATCCAGCCACACATCCACCTCAACGGTGGGATTTCCGCGGGAATCAATGATTTCTCTTGCCTGAATTTTTTTGATCTTTGTTGACATGTCTTTCTCCTGTTTATTTTTTTATAATCACTTTTCTCCCGCGAACAGAACATTTGTCACTGACGACAAGCTGCAAGGCCTTGGGATAAAGCTCATATTCTACTTTATGTATTCTGCTTTCAAAATCCTGAACACTCTCACCGTCTCGAAGCGGCACTTCCTTTTGAAGGATAATCGGCCCCGAATCCAGCGCTGGCTCTACAAAATGAACCGTCACTCCGCTTACCCGAACCCCGTAATCATAAGCTTCCTGAATTGCGTGCGTTCCCTTGAAGGCAGGCAATAATGACGGGTGGATGTTGAGAATCCGATTCTTAAACGCCTGGATAAACGCGTCTCCGACTAAAAGCATATAACCCGCGAGCACGATCACATCCACTTTTTCGGCCTGCAAGAGCTTGATGAGCTGCGACTCATAAGCCTCGCGACTCTCAAAATCCTTCACTTCAAATGAAACATACGGCACATTCAACTTTTTCGCCCGATCCAGCACTTTGGCGTCACGTTTATTCGAGAAGATAAGCGCCAGACTAGCCTTTACCTTCTTCTTCTGAATCGCTCGCGCGATATTTTCGGCATTGGTTCCATTCCCTGACGCCAGAATCGCAATTGTCTTCATGATTTTTTCGCCTCTTTTGGGATGATCACGACGAATTCGCCGCGCGGCGTGACTTTTGAAAAATGAGCGATCAATTCATCGACAGTCCCACGCAAAAATTCTTCGTGAATCTTGGTCAGTTCCCGGCCAATCACGAGAGGCCGTCCTCCACCGAAAATCTCTTTCAGCGACTCGAGAAGTTTGGTCACGTGATACGGCGATTCATACAAAATCTGCGTCGCCTCTGCCTTAGCGATGTTTTCCAAGCGTTCTTTGCGCGAACTCCCCTTTTGCGGCAAAAATCCTTCGAAAACAAAACGGTCCATCGGAACACCACTGGCGACAATTGAAGCTAAAAGCGCGGATGCGCCCGGAACCGGCACAATCGGAATGTTCTTGGCAATCGCCTCACGGACCAAGTTAAATCCGGGATCTGACAGAAGCGGCGTACCGCTGTCAGAGACAAGCGCCATATTCTTCCCAGCCTCAAGCTGGCAAATTAATGAATCGAGCTTTTTATCGGATGAAAAATCGTGAAAACTAATACGCGGGGTCTTCAGATTGAAATGGAAAAGCAGTTTTGACGTCTGACGGGTATCTTCGGCGAGAATCATATCTACCGCTCCAAGCACTTCCAAAGCGCGATGCGAAATATCTTTCAAATTTCCAATCGGGGTACTCACCACAAACAAAGTCCCTGATGACGAGGGTTTCATGACAAGAGTCAAGCGCTCAGCACTTCAACTTCATCGGGTTTAACTTTAATCACACCATCGCGGACAGAAAAAACTTCTTCCTTGCCCTTATTCTTCACCCTGACTTTTCCAGGCGCCAGAAGTGCGAACAGCTTGGTGTGACCAGGCAGAACGCCCATCTCCCCCCATTGGGTCGGAAGCACCACAAACTCCGCCTCGCCCTGGTAAATCACCCGATCGTAGCCGATGATGCTGAGTTTTAGTATTTCCGGAATCATTATTTCTTCTTTTTCCGCGATTCAAAACGCTCGATCACTTCACCGATGGCACCGGCCATGTAAAAATCCTGTTCAGGAATTTCGTCATGACGACCTTCCACGATTTCTTGGAATCCCTGAATTGTATCGTGAAGCTGAACAAAACGTCCCGGACGTCCCGTGAATTCCTGTGCAACGAAGAATGGCTGTGACAAGAAACGCTGGATTTTTCGCGCGCGGGACACCACCACTTTATCTTCCTCGGACAACTCGTCCATACCCAGAATCGCGATAATATCCTGCAAATCTTTGTAGCGCTGAAGCACCTGCTGCACATCGCGAGCCACTTTGTAATGCTCATCGCCCACGATACGCGGGTCCAGAATTTTCGAGGTAGATTCCAGAGGATCGACGGCCGGATAAATGCCGAGCTCCACAATGCGGCGGCTGAGCACGGTTGTCGCGTCCAAATGCGCGAATGTGGTTGCCGGCGCAGGATCAGTCAAATCGTCCGCCGGCACGTAAATGGCCTGGACGGAGGTGATGGATCCCTGTTTTGTCGAGGTAATTCGTTCCTGAAGTTCACCGACGTCGGTACCCAGCGTGGGCTGATATCCCACCGCAGAAGGCATACGTCCGAGGAGCGCCGACACTTCCGAGCCGGCCTGCACGAAACGGAAAATGTTATCGATGAAAAGAAGCACATCCTGATGATCCACATCACGGAAATATTCAGCGATTGTCAAACCGGTTAATCCGATCCGAAAACGCGCTCCGGGTGGCTCGTTCATCTGGCCAAAGACTAGCGCGGCTTTGTCGATAACTTTCGATTCCTTCATTTCAAGCCAAAGGTCATTGCCTTCGCGAGTACGCTCACCGACTCCGGCAAACACCGAATAACCCCCGTGCTCCATAGCAATATTGCGAATCAATTCCATAATGATGACGGTTTTGCCGACTCCGGCTCCGCCGAATAAACCAATTTTTCCGCCGCGACTGTACGGCGCCAAGAGATCCACCACTTTAATTCCCGTTTCAAGAATTTTGGTGCGTGTATCCTGCTCCAGCAGTGTCGGCGGCTCTCTATGAATTGGCATGCGTTTGACATTAGCCGGCATTGCCTGACCGCCATCAATGACTTCGCCCGTTACGTTAAACATACGGCCCAGTGTCTCTTTTCCGACCGGAACTGTAATCGACTTCTCCGTATCATGAACTTTCACTCCGCGGCGAAGCCTGTCTGTCGACGATAGCGCGATACAGCGCACAATGTTGTCGCCCAAATGCTGATGCACCTCGAGCGTAATCTTGATTTTCGCGCCTTCCTCTTGATAATCAATCTCAAGGGCGTTCATAATTGACGGAAGCTGTTCTGGAAATTCGACGTCGACTACAGGACCAATAACCCGTTTCACTTTACCCACGTTCATTTTTATTTATCTCCTCTGTCATTTAAGCGCTTCCGCACCGCCGACAATTTCAGAAATTTCTTTCGTGATTCCCGATTGGCGGACACGGTTATAAAGCAACGTTAACTCACTCACAATCTCACTGGCGTTCTCAGTGGCATAATCCATCGCGAGCATGCGCGCGGCTTCTTCAGCCGTTTTGGATTCCACGAGAGAACGGAAAATTTTTGATTCAAGAAACATTGGAAAAAGAACCGCAAGCACCCCTTCAGATGAAGGTTCAAACGCATAAAACCCTTTTGCCTCAGAGGTCTCAGCAGCAATTACCTGTTGATTAAACGCTACCGGAAGGTACGGCTGAATACGCGAAACATAACTGGAGCGATTGATAAATCCGTTATACGCCAGAATAATTTCGTCAAACTTCTGCCCCACGAACAATTCATCCAATTCGCGGGTAATCTCTTTAGCCAGTTCTTGTTTTTTGTGCCGCTCAACCGCGAGGATGCTTTTAAAAAGAGGCTCTCCTTTTGCGGTAAAAAACCGAATGCCTTTGGACCCCAAAATATAAAAACTGACTTCCTTCCCCTTCGCGCGTTCTGATTTCGCAAGCTCATAAACTTTGCGATTCAGATTTGAGTTAAATGCACCGCAAAGTCACCGGTCGGAAGTCACCACGACAATCAAAAGTTTTTTACCCTTCCTCACGTCAAGATAAGGGTGTTCAACGCTGCCAACAGTCACTATGAGGTCCTTGACCATATTTTCAATGTGCTCGAAATATGGGCGCGACCCAATCGCGTCTTTTTCCCAGCGTTTCAACTTCGTCGCGGCCACAATTTTCATGGCCTTGGTAATCTTTTGCGTATTTTTAACACCGGTCAAACGGCGCTTAATTTCCCGAAGAGTTGCCATTTTGGATTAAGCCTTAATCGCGTAATCTTTTTTGAAAAACCGAATTTCATCCTCGATAGTTTGTTTGATTTCTTCCGTAATTTCACGGGAGGCTTCAATTTTATCGAGGAGGCCCTTCTTTTCAGATTCAAGATATTGCGAAAATCTCGCCTCAAATTTCCGGATGTCCTGCACCGGTAAATCATCCAGATATCCATTCACACCGGTATAAATAATGATGACCTGAAGTCCGAGCCGCATAGGAACATACTGATTCTGCTTCAGAATTTCCACCAGCCGCCTGCCACGCTCCAACTGCTGTTTTGTGGCGTCATCCAATTCTGTACCGAAACGAGCAAAGGCTTCCATTTCCCGGTACTGAGCCAAGTCGAGACGCAAACGTCCTGCCACTTGCCGCATGGCTTTGAACTGTGCGTTGCCGCCGACACGCGATACTGAAAGTCCCACGTTCACGGCTGGGCGAATGCCCTGATAAAACAAATCGGCTTCCAGATAAATTTGACCATCCGTAATCGAAATCACATTGGTAGGAATATATGCTGAAACGTCACCCGCCTGCGTTTCAATAATCGGAAGTGCAGTGAGCGATCCACCGCCATGCTGTTCATTCATTTTCGCGGCGCGTTCGAGAAGACGCGAGTGCGCGTAGAATATATCGCCAGGAAACGCTTCGCGGCCCGGCGGACGACGCAAGAGGAGTGACAGCTGGCGATAAGCCGCAGCGTGTTTGGACAAGTCATCGTATATCACAAGCGCATGCTGTCCGTTATCGCGAAAATCTTCACCAATCGAACAGCCGGCATACGGAGCCAGATATTGAAGCGGGGCGGAATCAGAACTGGTGGCCGAAACAACGATTGTGTATTTCATCGCGTCAAATTCTTCGAGTGTTTTGATGACTTGCGCCACACTGGAATTTTTCTGACCGATCGCAACATAAATGCAAATCACATTCTGACCTTTTTGATTGATGATCGTGTCTAGAGCGACAGCAGTTTTGCCCGTCTGCCGGTCGCCGATAATCAACTCGCGCTGCCCCCGTCCGATAGGAATCATGGAATCGATCGCCTTCAACCCCGTCAGGAGCGGCTCTTTCACCGGCTGACGCTCGACAACGCCCGGAGCAATCGTTTCAACTGGGCGACGTTTCGTCGATTTGATTGGCCCCTTCCCATCAATCGGCTGTCCCAGCGCGTTCACCACACGCCCCACAAGCCCCTCCCCTATCGGAACGTCCACAACACGTCCCGTACCGCGAACTTCATCACCTTCTTTAATCAACTCGTCGGAGCCAAAAAGCACCGCACCGATGGTTTCGTCCTCAAGATTCAGCACCATTCCGTACACATTGTTCGGAAACTGAAGCAGCTCGCCATACATGGCACGCTCAAGTCCAAAAATTGTCGCGATACCGTCACCTACCTTAATAACGATGCCGACGTCACGAACATCTAGTTTCTTTTTGAATTCCTCAATCTCCGCCCGAAGCAGTGATGTAATTTCTTCCGATTTAATTTTCATCGTTATGACTTCTCCCTTTAGCTTTCCATTCCTGCTTTAATCAAATTGAGTTTGTTTTTTAAACTGGTGTCAAAAATCCGGTCTCCCACCTTGGCAACAATCCCGCCAATCACCGTAGGATCAAATTCCACTCGCAGATCAATTTTTTTGTGAGTCAGTTGTTCCAATTTGGCGCGCAGCTTTTCACGCTGCACTTCAGATAATTTCACCGCCACCTTAACAAAGGCAGTAGCACGGTTATGCGCCTTATCAACCAACGCTTGCAACGCCTCAAAAATTGACTCTAGCCAATCCATATGCCGCCGACGAAGCAATGTTTTTAAAAAACTCGCCATCTCTTTGGATACCGAGCAAGTCTCCAACACGCGGGCGAGAATCCGCTCTTTCTCCTCATCCTTTAACAACAGATGATTAAGCACTTGGGTTAAATCGGGGTAAGCGCGAAACAGTTCCAAAATCATCCGGTACTCCGCCATAATCGGATCCATGCGCTCGCCCTTGATTGCGTGAAAAAACGCCAGGGCATATCGCTGAATTCCAGGATTAGAGGTTGAGGCTTTCGGCATGATTACTTTACCCTAGCGATAAAATCTTCGATGTATTTTTGATGATCTTCTTCACGCACTTCGCGCTCAATCACTTTCGCAGCGCACTCCACAACTAAATCTGCAACCTGACGTTTAATCTCGTCACGCGCCTCAAGCGAATGCGCCTCGATTTCAAGGCGTGCGTTTTCGATCGAAAGTTTTGCTTCCGAGGTGGCCAAATCAAGAATCTTATCTTTTTCGATCACAGCCTGACGCCTGGCGTCTTCAACAATTTTTCGCCCTTCGGCTTTCAAATCATCCAGCCTGGATTGATACTCACGCAAGATCTCCTCGGCTTCATTTTTTTTCTTCTTCGCCTCAGAAATCTCCCCCTCAACCATCGCACGGCGCTTATCCAGCACATTCAACAATGGTTTGTAGAGAACCTTGGACAGAAAGAAAAGTAAAATGCCAAAGTTGATCCACTGCAGGATCATGGTAAAACTAATTTCAATCATGAATTATTCCTCCAAGACGACACTTTTTCTTGAGCATAAAGCAGATCCTTCGTTGCGCTCAGGATGACACCTGCGGTGTCATTTCACAACAAAAAGAAGCAAGAGCGCGATTACGAGCGCATAAATCGCTGGGGATTCAGTAACGGCTTGTCCTACCAACATCGTGCGAGTAATCGGCCCAGCCTGTTGAGGTTCTTTCGCGATAGCCTCAACTGCTTTTCCGCAAGCATAACCTTCGCCGATTCCCGGACCTAAGCACGAAAACCCCATGCAAAATCCTGCCGCCAGCACTGCGGCTGCTCTGATAATTTCAGCTCCTGTAATGGTCATGATTCATTTCTCCTTGGTTTAAGTTAAATAGATAATACACATCGCAACAACAAAACAATAAATCGCGGTTGATTCTGTTACAGCCTGTCCGACTAACATCGTACGGGTAATAATCCCTGCCGATTGTGGATATCGAGCTACATTCTTCGACGCCATCCCGGCAGCGAAGCCTTCGCCAATTCCGGCCGGCGAAGCACCGATTCCCATGCAAAACCCGGCAGACAACATCGCAATAATGTGAACAAAGCTATCAGACACGTTGATAAAAATTAAGAGCATGGCAACCACCAGAGAAAAAATAGCCGGCGATTCCGCGACCGCCTGCCCCAACAGCATCGTTCGAACCACACTAACTTCGTTTCCAGGCTGACGCCCCACTGATTCACAGGCATGCCCCGCGGTATATCCCTCACCGAGCGCGGAACCAATCGTTCCAATTCCAATCGAAATTCCGGCGCCCAAAAGTCCCATCACATGCGCCGTATTCCCCGGATTTCCGGGATTGAAAATCAAAATAATTGCGACCACGAGCGCAAAAATCGCGGGCGACTCGGCCACAGCAATTCCGATTAAAAGTACCCGGGTAATCGTGCCGGCCGCTTTCGGCTGTCGCATCATCGCCTCAACCGCACGCGCTGTCGCAATACCAATCCCAATCGCGGCTCCAAGTGAACCCAGCCCAACAGCAATCGCCGCGCCGACAAACGATCCAAGTTTTAATGCTGAAATAGGATCCATCTAGTGTTTCCCCGCACCAGCAACCGCATGCGCTTCGTGTTCCGAAATCAAAGGCCCTTTTTCCAGATCAATAACATCCGCATGCTCTTCCTCATCATCATGCCGAATCTGAATCGATAAATATGTGAGAGCAAGCATCGTAAATACAAATGCCTGAATCGCGCCAATCAGCATAATGAAATAAACACTTAGCACCGGAGGCAATAACCAGAAATGCACCAAATTCGTTACCACCACAATGATGATTGTCTCTCCCGTAATGTTGCCGAAAAGACGAAAGCTGTGGGAAACCACTTTTCCGACTTCACCAACTATGTGAAGCGGTGCAAAAATAAAATTTGGAATTTCCCATTTGCCAATTTTAATAAATGGCTCGAAATAATGCTTGAGATAGCCAAGAAAGCCTTTAATTCTAATTCCGGAAAGATGCGCAACAAAGAACGCGAGCAAACCCATGCCCAATGTTGTATTCAGATCACGAGTCGGCTTGTCTTCAAACAGATGAAATGGCAGAAGCGCCAGATAATTTGAGCAGATAATGAACAGAAAAACGGTCATGACGTATGGAAAATACTTCCGTCCCAATTTAGAGCCCAGCGTATCTTCACACAATTTCAAGAAGGCTTCGATAATCAATTCGAGAAAAGCCTGTGTGCGGGACGGTACAATCTGCGGTTTGTCGAGCAAGAACAGACTCATCAGCACCAGAATACCAATCACAATCCAGGTAGTCAGGATCGTATGAACATTAATGCCGCCGAAAGGAATGTGAACACCAAACAATTCATGAATTTTATGCGGCGGCTTTCCGACCTCTGAGAGATCCGGAGTGATGTGCATGGCAAGATGAAACTGCCAGGCAAAGAAGAGAATCAGCCCGATGGTGATAATCAGTTTTTTCATGATTCCATACCCTTCCGGGCCCGAGAGGCGAAAATTCCATCAAAAAAAATTACGCCATAAACTAGCATCATGCCAATCAAAAACGCAGGAAATGAAACAGAGCCTTTTTTGTAAACCAAGTAAACGACGCTTCCAATCAGAAGATACCGCATCCAGTGCCCCAGAATCATAATCCCCTTCGCTTTATCCTGGGCGGCATTGGCCAATCGAGCCGTTTGACGACACAGAAGGAAGAAATTAATCATCCCGATCGCCAAACCAAGAATCAATCCCAGTGTCCAATGCCACATCCCCACAAGCGCGAAGACAGCACCTGCAATACCGGTGACAAGCCAGGTCATTCCTGTGATTCGCCGGCGATAGGATTGAATTTCAAGTGGTTCGGAAGGATTCATTTTATTTTTCGCATAATTAGTTGATAGGCGTTAATCAGTCCCGCTCCAATGCCTACGATAGTAAAAATACTAGTTGCAATGGGGGAACTCGAACACTTTTTGTCAATGTAAAGCCCCACAAAAAACCCCGTGAGAATGCATACCACAACGACCAGTCCGAGTTGCGTCACTAATCCTAAATAAAAAAGCCAATCGTTCGGGTTGTCTTCTTTCAAGTTAAGGATGCCCCCGCTGGAGAGGTACAGGATAAAACCTAACAGCAGAATACGACAAGCAGAGACTCAACAAAAAACAATGCCTCAAAGAAGCGTAAGTTTAGCAAATACGCGAAATTGGGTCAAGGGAAAGGCTTGGTTTTTTCGAGAAAAAATTGGGGCAAAACAGATGTTACTTTAAGAATACTGGCTGTCGAAATTTGTCAGAAACATATCCCCATACCAGCCAGACGGCGCAAGTAACAACAATCAAAAGAGAGAACCATTTGCCATAATATCCATCCGGAGACAGCATCTCGGTCGAATTATGCACAAAGGGACTATTGGGCAGGATTCCGGCTTCAGCAAATTCATGAATGGAATAAATGGCCAGCTGCGCGAGAAACAGCAAAAAGAACACTCCCGTAACCTGAAAAAAGCGCCTGACATTGATAAGATAACTGAATCGCATCCAAGAAAAAGAGAGTGCGGCGGCAGACAGAATACCCAGGATTGCTCCGAATACAAAATGGCCCTCCTGAATCTGAATAAGCATCACTGCGGTTTCCATACCTTCCCGAGTAATCATAAGAACCGTGAAAATAAAAACACCCCAAAAAGCAGCAAACTTTGATTTATTTGATGAAAGAACTACAAGTTTACTTTCAACGTTGGTTTTGATTCGCGGACCCATTTTCCACATCTGAATGACCAATGTACCAACCATCACAATAGTAGCTAGGGCAAGCATTCCCTCCCACAGAGACTGATTGAGTCCGTCGCGCAATATGTAACCCAACAGTGCACTGGTAATCACAGAAACAAATATTCCCCAATACACCGCCGCCTCAAGCCATCGATCTCCTAGTCTTCGAAGAAACGCGAGGATTATTGCGGAAATCAAAAACCCTTCAAAACCTTCCCTCAGTACGATTATGAATGCTTGCAACATAAATAAATTTATCCTTTTTCGAAATTTATTCCGATTTAAAATTTTTGAAATATTTCTCAGGATCCCGTTTAAAACCTTTCACGCAAGCCTTGCAGCAGAGATAAATCCTCTCGCCATTATAATCGACGTGAAACTGGTCCTTAGTGCACTCACCCGGCATCACAGGACAAATGCTATTTTTCCCCACCTGCGCAAATGCAAAACTGCCCATGAGCAATGTAAAAAATAATATGCCAAAAGCGATATTTTTAAACACGATCTTCTCCTAAAATTCGAAACCGACGATAACTCGCCCTTGAAAATCATCCGCCGCATTATTCGCGCCAAATGCAACGCCCATCGTTACCCAAAACCATTGGTTCTCCCAGGCAATCGTAGGACCAATGGAAAGTTTATTGCGATGAGAACTGGGCTCCCAATAATTGCCGAAAAATTCACAGCCTGCATAAAAGCTGGGGAACAGTTCGTATTTTGTCGCAAACGAAAATCCCGGCTCAGTCCGGCCATCCTGTCCCAAATCCGATTCAAGGATCTGGTTATAAACAACATTCAGTTTTTTAAAATCTTTGGAAACAATCAGTTTCTCTTCCAACTTAAGCGGATGATTCTTATTCTGCACATTGTCCTCAATTTCAAAATAAAGCAGAATATCAACCGGAAGCTTTCCTTTGTCCAACAGGCGATACTTTCCTTCAAACTTAAATCCGGTATAAACCGTGGAGTCATCCAGGCCACGACGATTATTTGTCTGCCAGTTTTCGTAATGCGCCAGGTTTAAACGATCCGTAAGTCCATACTCCACCTCGCCCTTGTATTCAATCGAGTTGCTATTCGTAAATTTGCTATTTGGGACTTTAAATGTCGTATAAGATTCCAATTCCACAGTCCCTTTTGGTAATGTGCGATATTCCTGCGTCCAGACGTATTGACGAACAGACGCAAACGAACTCTTCACATTTAAACTTAAAATCAATAGCAAAACAAAAAAAGACAATCCCAGCTTTTTCATCGGTGCATCTCCCGTTTTAGTTTGCTGGGTACCTGACTTGTGGCCCATCCCTAGCTAAGGTTTTTGTGACTATTTATTTAAAACCAGCTTACCGGACTTTGTGATGATAAGACGGTAGACATCGCGCTCATGCTGAATTAAAACTTCACGATTTCCTTCAAAAATATTTTTGGAATCAATCAAGCGCATTCCTGACCTAACCTCATTCGGCTGGCAGTTGATCACTGACATTCCTTGCAATAACCAAACAGGCGGTGGTCGTGGAAGGTCAATTTAAATCCGTACTTCGCGCAAATCTTATCCTGAAGCAACTCGATTTCCTTCGAAGTGAATTCGATAATTTTTCCGCACTGAACACAAAGAATGTGATCGTGATGTCCTTTACTGGGAGTTCGTTCAAAAAACTCTCTTTTCCCCTCGCCAACGGACTTCTGAATAACATTACTTTCCAATAGAAGTGGGATAGTCCGGTAAACAGTATCACGCGAAATCCTAAGTCCTTTTTTCTTGAACCTGTCGTAGAGACTGTCGGCGTCAAAATGCTCATTAAGGCGCGACACTTCCTCAAAAATCACCCTGCGTTCGTGGGTGAGCTTAAGCCCTTTCGCCTCCAGCAATGCCTTGAATGTTTTAGACATACCCACCTCCGTTTCAGACAAAATCTAATTCAGATTAAATCTTAATTGGACAGAATCTTAACATAGGACATGCTGATGTCAAGCGAGAATTAATAGCTCATTTTGTCGAGTTTGACTTTGCCGCGGAATATCCAGTAGATGCTTACGGTGTAAGCTAAAACCAGCGGGATGCCCATCAATGCGATGTTGAGCATGATTTTAAGGGTTTTGGCGGATGAAGCAGAGTTGTAAATCGTCAAGCTGTACTCAGGATTAGGATTTGAAACCACCATATTCGGAAAAACACCAATCCCAAAAATAGCCATAAGCGTAATAACAGCCGCACATGAAGACAGAAATGCAAAGAAGTCCCTTCCCTTTTGAATTTCACGCGGAATATTCGCAATAGCAAGCATATTGACGAATGCCAAAGTGAAGAGAACGGGGTGTTGTTTGAAATAAACCGTCATGTGGGGCACGTAAAGCAAAGTCGCCATCGTTGCTGTTGCGTAGCAGATAATAAAAAATATAATAGCATTATTCACCCACGAAGAAATTTTGTCATGGAGCGCGCCTTCCGTCTTCATCACGGCGTAAATGGCTCCGTGCATCATAAAAAGCGCCACCGTAGTCAAACCAATCAGAAGCGCGTACGGATGCAGAAGGCTCAAAAAATTTCCGGCATATTCATGATCCGCCGTAAGCGGAATTCCCCAAGCCACATTTCCCAGCACCACACCGATCAGAAAACTCGAGAATATACTGCCCACGCTAAAACTGATATCCCACATAGTTCTCCACCATTTCATGGGCTGTTTACTTCTGAATTCAATAGCCACCGCCCGGAAAATGAGGGCAAATAATAGAAGGAAAATAGCAAGGTAGAACCCCGAAAAAACCGTGGCATAAACAGAAGGAAAAGCCGCAAACAGCGCACCCCCGCCCGTTACCAACCAAACCTCGTTGCCGTCCCAAACGGGACCTATCGAATTCAGCATAATTCGCCGCTCATCGTCTGTCTTGGTCAGAAGATGCAAAGCCCCCACACCTAAATCAAACCCGTCCAGAATGGCGTAACCCGTGAACAAAATTCCAACCAGGCCAAACCAAATCATATTTAGATCTATATGCATTATTTGACCTCAGGCATAGTGCCGGCTGAATTCATGTTCTTCTTCCGCTGGTCCGTGTTTGATTTTCTGATCCAACAGAAAAACAAAAACAGCAAATAACAGAAAATAAATAATAGAAAACATAATCAGCGAGGCTAGAACCATATTCGTCGTCACTGTTTTTGACAACGCATCGGATGTTCGCAAAAGCCCGTAGACAATCCACGGCTGGCGTCCGACTTCCGCAGCAAACCAGCCCAGTTGATTGGCAAACTGGGGCCCCAACACCGACCAGACAAAAATATGAAGCAACCACGAATTCGTGAATAACATGCCGCGCCACCAAAACAAAACTCCCAGCAGACTTAAGCCGATCAAGACCAAACCGATTAAGACCATCCCGTGAAACATTTGATAAGTAAAATTCAAAGGCGGTCGATCATTCTTTGGAAATTGATCGAGTCCCATAACCGGTTTTGTGGCATCAGCATAAATAAAATAACTCAACATTCCGGGGAGTTGAATCCCGCCGTCAACCTTTTGCTTTTTCTCGTTCACAGCCCCAAATAAGTGAAGAGCGCCCGGTCCGGTTGTAAAATGCCCCTCCATCGCGGCAAGCTTCGCGGGCTGATTCTTACTGACCCCGACTGCGGATGAATGTCCTGTCACCAATTGAAGAACAGAAGCAATGACAGCGACAATCAAACCAATCTTCATCGAGGTTTTCGCAAAATCAACATACTTCCTTTTTAATAAATAGTATGCGCTGACACTGAGCACGAGAAACGCCCCAGCCTGCCAAGCACCCATCAAGGTATGGGCAAGCCGATCCATCGAAGAGGGATTAAATACCATCATCCAAAAATCCGTAACTTCAGCGCGCGCATTTACCCCTTCTCCAACGATATGAAATCCAGCGGGTGTTTGCTGCCAAGAGTTCGCCACCACAATCCAAACAGCGCTGAAATGGGCACCCAAAGCCACCATCAGTGTGGAAAAAAAATGCATACGGGGTCCGACTTTATCCCAGCCAAAAAGAAGGATGGCGAGAAATCCCGATTCGAGGAAGAATGCGAAAATTCCTTCCGCCGCCAGTGCGCTTCCAAAAATATCCCCGACGTACCGGGAATACGTGGCCCAGTTCGTGCCAAACTCAAACTCCATCACAATTCCCGTAGCTACACCTATCGCAAAGGTCAGCGCAAAAATACGAGTCCAAAATTTTGCCATCTGCTGATAAAGCGAATTCTTGGTAGCCAGATACAGGGCTTCCATCATCACCAGAATCACGCCCAAACCGATCGTGAGGGGCGGGTAAATGTAATGAAAGGCAACGGTAAAAGCGAATTGAATTCTGGAAAGAATCAATAGATCCATAAAATCCTCAGGGAAATAATTATTTTTTGAGGGCTTTGCTTCCCGGTTTATAAACAGGGATTCCCTGCTCGCACAACGGGCAATTGGAAGGTTGATACGTTTGAACTTCCATCTTGATGAGGGAACGGAATGGAACTCCAAAATCAACGGATTGCGAGCTTCGGTTCACAACAGATCCGACAGCGATCACTTCGGCGCCTTCCCGCTTAATCAGCTCGATCACTTCTTTCACCGATCGCGCCAGTTCGTACGCCAGCGTCACCCCTCCCAGCGCGGGACCAATCACTTTGTCGGGCTTTGGGAAGTCAGCGAATTTTTCTTTCAACCCTTTCGCCAGAAGCTCGCAATAATTCGGATACTGCAGCACCAGCGCGCACTGAAAATATTGATTACTGTGAAGCCCCGAGGTGAGCTCGAAATGTCCTGAAAGCAACGCTTCCGATTTTTTAAAAAGTTCTAAAATATCTTTGTCTTGTAGCATCAAGTTATCCTCTATTGAATTTCGGCAAACACTTTTTCGCAGGCTACTGAGGGTTTCGGATCTTGCACAATCGGCCGGCCGATGACAATATAATCCGCGCCCTTATCGAATGCCATTTTGGGAGTGACCACACGTTTTTGGTCACTGCCCGTCACATACCACGCCGGACGAATTCCCGGCGTCACAACAATAAAATCTTTGCCTACATATTTTTTGATGACCTCAAGCTCCAGCGGACTAGCGACCACCCCGTCCATCCCCGCCTTTTTCGCGAGCTCTGCCAGATGGAACACCTCTTCCGCCATTGGCCGGTTAATGCCGATTTCGTCGCGGATTTCTTGCTCACTCAAACTGGTCAGAATAGTGACCCCCAGAATAATTGGCGGTGCGATGCCCAGCCGATCAGCTTCCGCACGGGAATGCTCCGCCGCCCACTTCATCATTTGAAGCCCGCCCGTAGCGTGAACATTCAACATAAACACGCCGAGGCGCGTTGCCATGCGGCACGCGGAAGCAACGGTGTTGGGGATATCGTGAAATTTCAAATCAAGGAATACCTTGGCTCCGGTTTGATGCACCAAATCCACCACCTTGGGCCCGCACGCGGTGAACAATTCCATGCCGATTTTATAAATTGAAATTTGGCCTTCCAAATTGGAAAGTATCCGTTTGCAATCCTTAATGTCGTCAACATCCAGCGCGACGATGACGCGGTCTTTGCGATCCGAGTAGTTATTCATATTTTAAAATATGCTCCGGTAGTTTTAAACTTCCACGAAGTTCATCCATCGAATGAACTCGCGTGCGTTTCATATAATCCTCAAGCCCCTCCAACACATCCATCGATGCGCGGGGGGTTACAAAATTGACCGTCCCGGTCGCCACCATGTGCGCGCCGGCAATAATAAATTCCGCAGCGTCCTGCCAGTTGGCGATGCCCCCCATTCCAATAACGGGAATATCCAGCATTCGTTTTACTTCATAAACATAACGAAGTGCAATCGGGCGAATCGCGGGACCGCTCAATCCACCGGTTACATTGGAAATCCGGGGTTTGCGTTTGTAAACGTCGATGGCCATGCCCTTGATCGTGTTGATCAAGCTCAGCGCTTGGGTTCCGGATTTGACCGTAATTTCGGCAATCTCGAAAAAATTTCCCATTTCAGGCGATAATTTGGTGATTAATAATTTAGACGTGTTGTCCCTCACGGATTTCACGATCCGCCCGACTTCTTCGGCGTGCTTGGCAAACTGAATCCCTTTTCCGCGAATATTCGGACAAGACAGATTGAGTTCAATGGCCGTGACCACTTTTTGCTTATCGAGCACCTTCACCATTTTAACAAATTCTTCTGGACCAGACGCAGCGATGCTGGTAATCAGATGCGTTTTGATTTTGGCGAGATACGGAATTTTATTCTCGACATAATCCTCGAGGCCTTTATTCTCGAGTCCGATCGCGTTCAGCATGCCGCTCGGAGTCTCGGCGATACGCGGCATCGGATTGCCGACGCGCTTCTTGAGCGTAATCGTCTTCGTCACAAACGCGCCGAGGCGCGAAAAATCCACGTACGGCTCATACTCATTCGTATTGCCAAAAGTGCCGGACGCCACGGTAACTGGATTTTTGAAGGCCACCTTACCAATTTTGACTGACAGATTAATCTTACTCACTTTTCAATCCTTCCAACGTCAAATCTTTAATCGAGAAAACGGGTCCGGATTTGCATGAGGCAACATACCCATCCTGGGTTTCAACGACACAGCCGAGGCACGCCCCGACGCCGCAGCCCATGCGTTCTTCCAGTGACAGTTCCCCGTCAACTTTGTATTTTCTGGCAATCCGGGCGACTTCGTACAACATCGGCTTAGGTCCGCAGGAATAGATAAAATATTGCTTCGGATCGCCTTCCTTTAATATACCCTCCAACAACTCGGTGACGAAGCCTTTGTGTCCGACGGAACCATCATTGGTGGCATAAATCCAATTTGATTTGGAACCCGGCGCTTCAGATTTTGGGAGCACCACCGATTTATTCCGGAATCCGAGCAGCATTTTGTCGTAGACATGACGCTCAGCCATAAAAACAAGCGGCGCCGCGCCGACCCCGCCGCCCACCATCAGTACCTTTTTCTTTTTGACGGGAGTAAACGAATTTCCAAGCGGGCCAAGCGAACAAAATTCATCTCCGGGCTTCATCTGACTCATCAGCCGAGTGCCAACACCGACGGGCTCATAGAGCACTTCGATAACATCTCCTTTGATTTTGTAGGCACTGAACGGCCGGCGAAGAAAAGGATCCGTGGAACTCGTGAGACGGAATTGAAGGAATTGTCCGGGAAGAATTTTCTTGACCGTTTTAGGCGCGTGATAGGAAAGCACCCAAAGTCCGTCAGAGACACGCTTGTTTTGTTTTACGGTTACCCGGATATCATACATAAAGGATTTTTTCTTATGCCGACAGCTTTGCTTTTTCAACTTCCCGGCCCATTTTTCCGAATAGAATCAGGAAGAACATTTTATGATCAGCGACCAGTGAAAAAATAGGCTGCCTCGACGTTTTCGGAAGACTGCCTTGCTGAATCAGGTGTCCCACGATACCCAGACCGAAAGAAACGAATGGCAACGCCACCAAAAATAAAAAGTTGTGCGTTATCGTAAACACTCCACCGAGAATAAACGAGAATAAAATCGCCAAAAAATGCATGGCCTGATTCCGCTTATCCTGATGAGCCAGTACATAAGCCGGCCAGAACTTCTTGAATGACTTTATCCGCACTTCAGCCATTGTGGGGGTCCAATTTTAACACCTTGGGAGATGGATTCCCGCCTTCGCGGGAATGACAAACGCCACTGGCATGGTATTCCTGAATACTCCTGACGGAAACGCCTTTGGTGCGGACACTTTCCAACGCGAGAATGGCGCATTTCGCGCCTTCAATTGTCGTGATGCACGGAATCTTGAAGGACACGGCCAGCGACCGAATCTTCGCCTCGTCCAGCATCGGCCCCTTCCCAATCGGGCGATTGATGATCAGCTGAACGCCGCCGTTTTTAATCGTGTCTCCGATATTCGGACGACCTTCGACCAGTTTCAGGACAGGCTTTGCCGGCACATTCTCCGCATTTAAAAAGGCGCAAGTGCCTTTCGTGGCAATCAGCTCAAATCCTAATTCATGAAGCTTCCGGGCGATTGGCAAAATGCGCGGTTTCTCATTATCCTTCACACTGATAAATACAGTTCCCGAACTTGGAAGCCGGGACGACGCGGCGTCTTGGGATTTATAGAAAGCTTGCCCAAAATCATCATCAATCCCCATCACTTCTCCGGTCGATTTCATTTCCGGCGACAAAATAATATCGACGCCCGGAAATTTGATAAACGGAAACACGGATTCTTTCACGGAGAAATGCTTTGGCGTCACTTCCTGTGTGAAGCCCAGATCTTTCAGCGACTCTCCACCCATCACCTTTGCCGCCAATTTAGCGAGCGGTACGCCAATGGCTTTGCTGATAAAAGGAACCGTTCGGCTGGCGCGAGGATTGACTTCAAGACAAAAAATCTCCCCGTTTTGAATGGCATATTGAACATTCATCAGACCTTTAACCTTCAGCTCTTTGGCCAGCTGTTTGGTTTTCTCACGGAGCTCATCAACCAATTTCGCCGGAAGTGAAAACGGCGGAATACAGCAAGCACTGTCGCCCGAATGAATGCCCGCCTCTTCGACGTGTTCCAAAATTCCGCCCACCACCTGAGTCTCACCATCCGCGATCATGTCCACATCGACTTCCGTCGCGTTTTCCAGAAATTTATCGATCAGAACGGGATGTTCGCCACTGGCTTCGACCGCGGTCTTCATATATTTCAGAAGGAAATCCTCATCATAGGCAATTTCCATCGCCCGCCCGCCGAGCACGTACGACGGCCGAACCACCACCGGATATCCAATTTTATTCGCGGCTCGAATCGCGTCCGCTTCGGAAAACGCGATGTCATTGGCGGGTTGTTTGAGATTGATGTGATGCAGCAATTTTTTAAATTTATCCCGGTCTTCCGCAATATCAATGGAAGCCACCGAAGTTCCGAGAATCGTGACACCGTTTTCTTCCAGCGATTTGCAGAGATTAAGCGGTGTCTGTCCGCCCAATTGAACAATCACACCCATCGGTTTTTCGTATTCCACAATATTCAGAACATCTTCCAGAGTGAGCGGTTCAAAATATAGTTTGTCCGAAGTATCATAATCGGTACTCACGGTTTCAGGATTCGAATTCACCATAATGGTTTCTATGCCCATATCTTTGAGTGCGAACACGGCCTGAACGCAGCAGTAGTCGAATTCAATTCCCTGCCCGATTCGATTCGGCCCTCCGCCAAGAATCACCACTTTTTTCTTGGTGGACGGAGCCACATCATTGTCTTCCTCGTACGTGGAGTAAAAATAAGGCGTGTAGGCTTTGAACTCCGCAGCACAAGTATCCACCAGCTTAAAAACCGGTTTGATTCCGATTTTCTCGCGGAATCTTCGCGCCTTCAGTTCCGTCGTTTGGAATAAAAACGCCAGCTGTTTATCCGAAAACCCGTACCGTTTTGCTTTTCGAAGAATGAAGTGATCCAGATGCTCAATTCCTTTTTCCGAGAAACCGATCAGCTCTGACTCAAAATCAACAATCTGCCTCAAATTCTCAAGAAACCAAGGATCGATGTAGCAGGCTTGGAAAATTTGTTCGGTGGTTAGCCCCGCTTGAAGCGCGTACTTTAGATAAAAGGGCCGATCAGCTTTCGGTTTCGAGATAAACGATAGAATTTTCCCCTTCAATCGCTCATCGGTCTTGATGTCCCGGACAAATTGAAGATATTTTTCGCGGGTATCAAGCTTTTGCCCAAACACCTCATCTTTTCCGTCCGCGCCGAAACCGAATCGTTTTGTTTCAAGCCCCCGCAATCCTTTCTGGAACGCCTCTTTGAAAGTCCGCCCGATGGCCATCGTCTCGCCGACCGACTTCATCTGCGTGGATAGCGTATCATCCACACCTTCAAATTTCTCGAAGGCAAATCGCGGAATTTTGACGACACAATAATCGATGGTCGGCTCAAACGAGGCCGGCGTGTATTTGGTGATATCGTTCGGAATTTCATCGAGCGTGTAACCCACCGCGAGTTTGGCGGCAAATTTGGCGATCGGAAAACCCGTTGCTTTCGACGCCAGCGCGCTGGACCTGGACACACGCGGATTCATTTCGATCACCACCATGCGCCCATTTTTGGGATCAACGGCAAACTGAATATTCGATCCGCCCGTCGCCACACCGATTTCCCGAATGACGGCGATCGAGGCATCCCGCATCCGCTGATATTCTTTATCGGTCAGCGTCTGCGCCGGCGCGACCGTGATCGAGTCACCCGTGTGAATGCCCATCGCATCAAAATTTTCGATCGAGCAGATGATGACGACGTTGTCTTTCGTGTCGCGCATCACTTCCATCTCGTACTCTTTCCAGCCAAGCACGGATTCTTCGATCAAGACTTCATGCGTCAGGCTGTACTCCAACCCAAGCCGGGCGACACGAGCCAATTCTTCCCGGTTAAAACAGATGCCGCTTCCGGATCCGCCAAGTGTGAAGCTGGGGCGCACCACGACGGGATAACCGATTTGATCCGCGACTTTCTCCGCCTCTTCGACCGAGTAAGCAAAATGGCTCCGAGGAAGATCGAGCCCGATTTTTTTCATCGCCTTTTTAAATTCTTCCCGGTTCTCGGCCTTCTTAATCGCTTTGTAATCCGCACCGATCAACTCAACTCCATATTTTTCAAAAATACCTTTGTCCCAGGTTTCAATCGCCACGTTCAAACCGGTCTGGCCGCCCATCGTCGGAAGACACGCGTCCGGCCGCTCCCGCTCAATCACTTTTTCAAGAAACTCTGGCGTAACGGGCTCAATGTAAGTTCGGTCCGCGACTCCGGGGTCGGTCATAATCGTGGCGGGATTGGAATTAATGAGCACCACCTCGTAGCCTTCCTCTTTCAGCGCCTTGCAGGCTTGAGTTCCGGAATAGTCGAATTCACAGGCCTGACCGATGATGATCGGACCGGAACCGATGATGAGAATTTTTTTAATATCCGTTCGTTTTGGCATTAGATCTTTCCCTGATGTTGAGCGATCATTTTGTAAAAGCGGTCGAAAAGATAATCGCTGTCGTGCGGACCCGGTGAACTTTCGGGATGATACTGAACAGAAAAAACGGGATGTTTTTTATGCTCCATTCCCTCACACGTTTTGTCATTCAAATTGATGTGCGTCAGCACAACATCTTTATTTTTGAGCGATTCCAGATCCACGCAAAAACCGTGATTCTGCGCGGTGATTTCCACTTTGTTCGTTTTCAAATCCATCACGGGATGGTTTCCGCCCCGGTGTCCGAATTTTAGTTTGAATGTTTTCCCGCCGAGTGCGAGCCCCAGAATTTGATGCCCTAGACAAATCCCGAACATCGGCACCTGCCCCACCAGCTTCCGGGTTGTCTCAACCAAATACGTGCAGGCGGCCGGGTCGCCGGGACCGTTCGAGAGAAAAACTCCGTCGGGCTTTTGCGACAAAATTTCTTCCGCGGTCATCGTGGCGGGAACCACATTTACTTTGAATCCGTGCTGATTTAATTTTCTTAAAATATTCCGTTTTATCCCGGAGTCGACGCAAACAATATTGAACGGTTTACGTGCTTGCTGCTCCAGCGTGGGCCATTTAAATTCCGGATCGAGCGTCTCATCAAATGAGTATGATTTTTTTACGGTCACTTCTTTCACCAAATCACGTCCTGTCATTTCCGGCGATGCGATGACTTTTTTGAGCAGGCTTTTAGGATCCAGATCCACCGATGAAATCACGCCTCGCTTGACGCCGTGATCGCGCAAATGCGTCGTCAGTTTTCGCGTATCAATACCCTGAATGCCGGGAATGTTGTTTTCCTTTAAATAATCGTCAAGCGATTTTTGCCCCCTATAACTACTGACCACCGGGCTCAGCTCCCGAATCACGAAACCTTCCACCTGAGGCTTGGCCGACTCCACATCCTCAACATTCACACCGTAGTTACCTATTAATGGATACGTCATGACAACGATTTGACCTTTGTACGACGGGTCGGTGAGAATTTCCTGATATCCCACCATCGACGTGTTGAATACGACCTCGCCAAAAATCTCACCTTCGGCGCCAAAGCTCTCGCCTTCAAAGATCAATCCGTCTTCTAAAACTAAAAGTGCTTTTTTCATTTTGTTGCCTTTGCTTTCGTCCACGAATAAAGTTTTCCATTACAAATCGTCGCGGCCACGTATCCTTGAACCTCGCTGCCGATGAAACAGGAGTTCCGGGACTTTGACAAAAACTCTTCCGGCCCTACGATCCATTTTTTGTCCAAATCGACCAACGTCACATTCGCCTGAGAGCCTTCTTTTATCTCGTTGAACCCGTTAAGGCCCAGCAAATTGGCCGGACGTCCGGCCAATCGGTCCACCAAAGTTTCCAGCGACACTTTTTCTTTCCGGCAAAGCTCGGTGTAAGAAACGGCAAACGCGGTTTCAAGCCCGATCACACCGAAAGGCGCGAGCTCAAATTCCTGATCCTTTTCTTCGATCTGATGCGGCGCGTGATCGGTCGCGATGACATCAATCGTGCCGTCCTTGATGCCCTCGATCATGGCTTTCCGGTCATCTTCCGAACGAAGCGGCGGATTCATTTTGAAATTGGTGTCGTAACTGGTAATCGCTTCATCGGTGAGCGCCAAGTGATGCGGCGTCACCTCGCACGTCACGGGAAGGCCTTCGGACTTCGCCTGCCGCACCTTTTCCAGCGCACCTCTGGTGGATAAATGTGAAATATGTAGCCGAACTCCGGTCATTTTGGCGAGTTCAATATCTGTCGTAACCGCGATAATTTCCGCAATTCCCGGCATCCCCTTGAGTCCCATTTTGGTCGAAACGAAGCCTTCATTAATAACGCCCCCTTTGGTGAGCTCGGGAATTTCTGCGTGGCTCATCACAATGAGTCCGATTTGAGACGCGTATTCAAACGCGTGACGCGCCACCAGTGGATTCCGGAGATAATTTCCGTCATCGCTCACGGCGACGCATCCGGAATTCTTCAGCTCAAGCATAGATGAAATTTCTTTCCCCTCACGCGCTTTCGAGAGCGTGCCGCACGGGAAAATATTGAAATTGGCCTCCCTGGCGCGCTTCAGAATAAATTCTACAATCGCCGCGTTATCCGCCGCAGGGGTTGTGTTCGGCATACTCACCGCGCCGACAAATCCGCCTTTCAACGCGGCCAGAGAACCGGACGCGACATTTTCTTTGTGTCCGCCTCCGGGTTCGCGGAAATGAACGTGCAGATCAATAAATCCGGGGAGAAGCACTTTTCCCGTTCCGTCAATCGTTTCTGTGGATGCCGCGGCGAGGCCTTTACCGACTTTGGAAATTTTTCCGTCCGCGATCAACACATCGACGACTTCATTAAGCTTGTGTCTTGGATCAATTGCTTTTACATTTTTGATTAGAATATTCATTATTTCCTCACCAAACTGAGCAGGTACAGAACCGCCATGCGAACCGCGAGTCCATTGGTTACCTGCTCTAGAATTACAGAATTAGGTCCATCCGCCACTTCAGAAGTTAACTCCACGCCCCGGTTTACCGGACCGGGATGCATAATCAGCACATCTTTCTTCGCGCGTTTCAGCATTTGGGCATTGATGCCATAACCCTTGGCATACTCACCAAGACTTGGGAAAAAAGGCTCGTTCTGCCGCTCCAGCTGAATCCGGAGCAAATTAATCGCGTCCGCGTCTTTTACGGCTTCTTCAACATTGTAAGTCCGATGCACTCCCAAACTTTCGATATCGTAAGGAATCAATGTCTTGGGGCCGCAAACCGTCACTTTGGCGCCCAGTTTGGTGAGGCCCCAAATATTCGACCGAGCCACGCGGCTGTGAAGAATATCGCCGATGAACGAAACTTTCAGACCTTCGATCTTTCCTTTTTTCTCTTTCATCGTGAACATATCGAGCAATGCCTGTGTGGGATGCTCGTTAATTCCGTCTCCCGCGTTGACGATTCCAGGTTTCACGTATTCGGCCAGTCGATGTGGCGCTCCGGAGGAAGAATGGCGGATCACGATCAAATCGACTTGTAGCGCTTCGATATTTTTCGCCGTATCTTTCAGCGTCTCACCCTTCACCAGGCTTGACGAGGACCCTGAGAAGTTCAGCGAGTCAGCGCTTAAACGTTTTTCCGCCAGCTCGAACGAAGCCCGGGTTCGCGTGCTGGGTTCGACAAAAAAATTCACCACGGTTCGTCCGCGCAATGTCGGTACTTTTTTGATGGAGCGCGTGGACACTTCTTTCAAGGACTCCGCCGTTTTGATGATGAGTTCGATTTCCTCGCGGCTTAAATCTTTGAGCCCCAACAAATCTTTCCGTGTCCAATTAATTTCTGTCTTGATCCGTTTTTCTTCCATCACGGCCTCACCTCCCTCACCCCTCATCCAACTCTCCGCATGATACAAACCTCGTCCAAACCGTCTTTTTCTTTCAAGCGCACGGCGACCTCTTCGTCCTGAGCCGTCGGAATATTTTTTCCGACATAATCTGCTCGTATTGGCAGTTCACGATGCCCCCGATCAACCAGCACGGCAAGCTGAACCCATTTGGGACGACCGAAATCAATCACGGCATCCAAGGCAGAACGAACCGTGCGGCCGGTATACAGCACATCATCCACCAAAATCACTTTCTTGCCCGTAATATCAAATTCCAGACGGGTACCGCGCATCTTCGGCTGGTTTTGTATTTCGTCGATGTCATCGCGATAGAGCGTAATGTCGAGCGTGCCTTTTTGGACGGCCACACCCTCGATGGCTTGAATTTTCGAGTGCAAGCGCTCGACCAAAATAGCCCCGCCGCTCTCGATGCCCACGAGGACCAGGTCCTCGGTGCCTTTGTTCTTTTCAAGAATTTCGTGGGTGATACGGGTAATCGTTCGATCAACCCCGTCGGCATCCAGAATCTTCCTCACCTCTTCGAGCTGCATCCCAATCCCCTTTCAAACTGATTTTTGGCAAAAAAAAGGCCTATCCCCGTTTGGGTGATAGGCGTATCGAATATGAAGCCGCTTTCGGCGGTATGGTAATTTGTTTTCATCGTATCCCTTGCTGGTTTCTCAGAACCAGATTAAAAGGAGTTTTGTCAAAAGCGAGTGAACTCTAGCCTATCCCACGACCAAAGTCAAACTCGAATGTCACTGAACGAGCTTATCGATTTTCTTCCGGAATACTTTTTCGACTACGGCCAGCGATAAAAAAATCGCTTCAATTATAAGCGCTGGAACATGTTGCGTCATCGGCTCACCCAGCACGAAAAGCGCCTGCCAGAGGTGAAGCCCCAAAAACAGGACGACAAGAAAAATGATGGTGACGTATTCCCGATGCTTCAAAATGAGCTTCCATTTAAAGGAGGTCTTTTGCCGATCCGCGTAGGGTGTCAGGCGCGGAATGAAACGAGGGACTTCTTTCAAATATTTTCGATATGGTGCGCCAAATCGTTCGGTCAATTCTTCTTCTTCGCTCCGAACCGTCCCGGCGTAGAGCACGATAAAGCCGATCACGTACAACGCCAGAATCCAAATCCGTCCGATCACAAACGCAACGCCAAGACCAACGAGAAAATTGCCGACATAAAGTGGATTACGCACAAACGCGAATGGCCCGCCGCACGCGAACAGCCTCCCTTTTTTCTCGAGATAACCGGAGGCCCAGAGACGAATCAATTCACCAATAATCGCAATCGGAACACCAACGCGAAAACCATCCGAATTAATATCAGCGTTCATGATGAGGATAACTCCACCCAACCACGCGAAAATAATCCGCAGCTTTTTGAATTGAAAGCGCTGTTTGATAAAGACAACCATTGGGCTGTCAGTAAGATTAATTTTCATTGTCCCCTTGAGGCGAAGCTAATTGACCGCTCTTTTTCAAATAACGCGTATACGCATATCCTGCCGCGATGGGAATGAGGAGCAAAGTCAGTGTGAAAATTTCTTTTTTCCCGGCAGAGAAACCATAAACGTAATAAATTTTCCAGATCCCAATAAAAACAAGCCCGAAAAGCGTGCCGAATAAAGTTCCGTACTCTTTCCGGAGCGATTTTTTCCAATCATACTGAAATCCGCTGAGCGATTGCTTCAAGCCCTTAAAATTCGGGACGAAACGATTCACGCGCTTGGTGTATTCGGTAAATTGATCACCAAATTTCTCACCCAAATATTTCTCTTCGGCGGCGGTAATAGCCAGATAGGCGTAAATAAAAAACGGGATCAGAAAAAAATAAACCGCAGGGGATCCGTAAACCAACCCGAGCCCAACCGCGATCAGAAAATTGCCGACATACATCGGATTCCGCGTATGCGCATAAAACCCGCGAATCACCAAATCGTCCGCGTACACTTTGCCGTCCTTCCCTCCCCGCTTGATGTAGGCATACCCGATCACCGCCATGCGGAAAATTTGTCCGGACAGGGCAGCGATAATCCCGATGGCAACCACCAAACTATCGAGCGTCTGATTATTCAGAAACAGCGCAGGACGGGTGAAAAAAAACATCAGTACAAAAATGGAGGGAAAGAGGGCGTTGCGATATTTGAAAAGGAAATTACCAGATTTTAGAAGAAACTCGTTCATTTAATGGCAAGCATCCCACAGAAGTTATACCAACGGAAAAACATATCACAGCCTTTGAAACCACTGGATAAAAGAAGCTCCCGATTCTCATCGAAGTGATATGGCACCAACACGTTTTCAAGGGCTTCCCTTTTCTGAGCAATCTCAAGATCGCTGTAACCGTTACGCCGCTTGAAATCGTAATAATATTTAATAAACAGCCGGTTAATCGTGGAATTCTGACTCAGAACTTTCTCGATCAAAATCAGGCATCCGCCCTCATTCAACCCGCTGGCAATACTTTCGACGACACGCCTCCGATGAAGCGGGCGGACGAACTGCAAAGTCAGATTCATGATCACGACGGAAGCGTTAATCACCGGCAGGGACTGATTCAGATCGAGGCAAATCAAATCGTGATTTCTCTTGAAACCGCTTTGCGTCAATTTCTGCTTGGCCTTGTCGAGCATTTCCTGCGAGGAATCGACGCCGACAAACGTCACGCCCGGGTGCACCAATTTATCAATAGCCAGAAAACTCGTTCCCGTGGAGCAGCCCAAATCGTAAAGATTCGTTCCGTTCACCGCAAAGTCGGCCGAAATTTCGCCGATCATTCTCTGCATTTCTGAATAAAACGGCACCGAGCGGTCCAGCATGTCATCAAACACTTCCGCCGTTTTTTTGCCGAAATCAAAATTTTCGATCAGTCCCTTTTTTTCACTAAAAATTTTATCCTTTGGCATAACATTCTCCTCTTAAACGCTGAACTGAAGATCGTAAAGCCTTCGATACGGGCCTTCTTCCTCGAGCAATTCCTGACTGGAACCGATCTGAACAATCCGTCCCTGGTCCAGAACCAGAATTCGAGTGGCATTTTGAATCGTGGACAACCGATGTGCAATCACGAACACGGTTTTATTCTGCATCAAATATTCGATGGCATACTGCACTTCCCGTTCACTTTCAGTATCCAATGCCGAGGTGGCTTCGTCAAGAATCAGAATCGGCGGATTCTTCAAAATCGCGCGGGCAATCGAAAGCCGTTGTCTTTGACCGCCGGAGAGCATCACGCCCTTTTCACCGATAATCGTATCGTAACCGTTCGGAAGCTCTGAAATAAAATCATGCGCCTGCGCGTGAATGGCCGCCTCTTGAATTTCTTCCAGCGTGGCGTTGTCCCGGCCGTAGGCGATATTATCGCGCACCGAGTCATTGAACAAAATGGTTTCTTGCGTCACATAACCAATTTTGGAACGCAGGGATTCCAGCGTCAGATCTTTAACATCCACTCCGTTGACCTTAATCAAGCCAGAAACGGGATCATAAAATCGGGGAATTAAATTAACCAGAGTCGTCTTACCGGATCCGCTGGAACCCACAAAAGCGATCACATCCCCCGCCCTCACCTTGAAATTAACATCTTCAAGCACGGGCGTATCCGGATTATATGAAAAATTCACGCGATCAAATTCTACAGTCTGAATATCCCCGACGAGCGGCAAAGCGTTTGAAGCATTCTGAATCTTCGGCGTCTGATCCATAGGAGCACCGAACGATTCACGGCTTTGAATTTTGAGACTTCTTTTTTCTCCATGTTGAAGGCTTTGACGATTCGGATTCCGGTGAATGTTTCCTGAAGGATTGAGGTGACTTCAGAAGTTCTATCCTGCACCTTGCGGCTGATCGATCGCAATTTTTTGCCAAAATAAATAATCGGAATTGCGGCCATCGGAAACACGACCAAGCTGACAAACGCCAGTTTGGCATCCCAGAAAAATACGATGGGAATGTTAATCAACAACACGAAAGGCTGTTTGATCAGGTCCACCAGCACATCCGTAATCCCCCCCTGAATCTGACCAACGTCATTCATAATTCGGGAAATGAGATCTCCGGTTTTTCCCTTAGAATAAAAAGTAACGTCCTGAATGATCAAATGCTCGTACAATTCGTTACGGACATTCACCACGGCTTTCTGGCCGATCGACGCCATCAAAAAGTTTGAGAGATAATCAAAAACGCCTCTAACAAGAAATACCGCCACGACAAAAAGAGGCACCCAGGCAGAAGAAAATGAAAGGGTCGTATGGAACTTCGGAATGGGTAAGGAGGCGCAATCCTTATTCAAGAACCCGTTGGCAAGCATGTAGACTGTGATAGAAACAAGGCTGCTGGCCAAGGCAAACACCAGCATGCAGAGCGTTGCCATGACAAGCTGGAAGCGGAAAGGCTTTATATACGCAAGTAGTCGTTTATAGATATCCATGTGGTATAAACAAAGAAACCGTCCCAAAAAGTCTGAAAAACGGACATTCCGGGGCGGTTATACGATGCTTTATCGCTCCCTTTAGGGGTCATTTAAATCGCGGTATCATAACACACGCTTTGACCTGCCTCAAGGCCATTTGGTAGAACTTGGTGGAATTGGTTTTTGATCACGCAGTCGTTGCTCAACAATTAAGCATTCACGGAAATTTGTTTTGCGGCTGAAACCTCGCGCACGAGGGAATCCAAAAATTGCGCGGTAAGGGAACCGGCCGTCCAGCGAACTCCATTTCCGAGAAGCCCCATCGCCTGAAGCGCCCGTTCGCGGTCGCGGCCTGAAAGAAGTGCCGCAAGGCGAAGCGCCGAAATAAATATTTTTTGCCCGGCCGCATCCGCGCTTAATTCAGAAGCATTCACCACGATGTTTAAAAATCCGTCCAGATTCACGTCAAGCCGCTCGCCGCCTGTCACATCAAACAGACTGAATCCGGACTGCTGCCGGCCCAGCTTTCTGGCAACTGATTTCTGCGTCAAACCACTTACGGCAATATGCCTCTTCCGGCCAAGAGAAATCAGATCGCTAAATCGCTTCGCGAACGGCGATAAATGTGCCCCGGACATGGACGCTTCATCCACAATCCAAACTTGGTCCCGAGACGCAAGCCCGTCGATGAGCGAATGGGTTCTTTCAACAGAGGCCTTCAAATATTCCCCTGTGGTCACCAGAGAAACGCGCCGTGCGGCATCCTGTGGTATTTGAATTCCTTTCGAAGAGAAAAATTTACGGAGCGCCTGATTAATTTTCTCCTCGCCGGACCTGTCATTTTTTTCTGCCGAAATCACTGAACGCAACAAACGCAAACGCTCAACGCGGCGTCTCACCTCGTCCGAAGCTCTAATCGCCGACCGGTCAAACACATCGAGCGTCACCTGATTCGTCACGGCAAAAACGTCCACATGGTAGCGAACTTTTATTTCCTCTCCTGCGCTCGGCGTTGCGATCAAGTCCGGATTGGCTTGTCCCAGCGACTGGGCTTGCGCTTTCGCCTGAGCGGCCCGGAGGCGCGCCTCGATTTCGGGCTTGAGCCGGTACACCCTCACGCCGCCGGTTCCAGTGTCACCTCTTTCATTTCCAACCCCCGCGATTAACCGGGATCCGTCTTCACTGAAAGTAACACTCAAGACCCAGTCGCGAGCCTCAGGCAGGGTTTGGCGAAGTTCGTACTTTCCATTTTCGCCGCGTTGGTAAATGCGCGTCTTCTTGTCACCACTTCCCGTCGCGAGCGTCCCGGCGTCTCCACTTAAGAAAACACTCGAGACCCCGTCACTAGCCTCAGACAGGGTTTGGCGAAGTTCGTACTTTCCATCTTCGCCGCGTTGATAAATGCGCGTCTTCTTGTCACCACTTCCCGTCGCGAGCGTCCCGACGTCTTCACTTAAGAAAACACTCACGACCACGTCTCCAGCCTCAGAAAGGGTTTGGCGAAGTTCGTACTTTCCATCTTCGCCGCGTTGGTAAATGCGCGCCTTCTTGTCCTCGCTTCCCGTCGCGAGCGTCCCGGCGTCTTCACTGAAAGTAACACTCTGGACATTGCCTCCAGCCCCAGACAGGGTTTGGCGAAGTTCGTACTTTCCATCTTCGCCGCGTTGGTAAATGCGCGTCTTCTTGTCACCACTTCCCGTCGCGAGCGTCCCGGCGTCTTCACTCAAGAAAACACTCCCGACAACGCCTTCAGCCTCAGGCAGGATTTGGCGAAGTTCGTACTCTCCATTTTCGCCGCGTTGGTAAATGCGCGTCTCTTTGTCACGACTTCCCGTCGCGAGCGTCCCGGCGTCTTTACTGAAAGTAACACTCCAGACCCCGTCACTAGCCTCAGACAGGGTTTGGCGAAGTTCGTACTTTCCATCTTCGCCGCGTTGATAAATGCGCGTCTT
>JACROU010000040.1 GCA_016214265.1 Candidatus Omnitrophota bacterium | reverse complement strand
TTCCTTCCGGAGCCAAAGTGGAATCTGGAGACGTTCAAATCAGTCAGCCGGACGCCAACACATTAAACGTATCCGCCTCTGATCATGCCATCATCAACTGGCAGAGTTTTGGCATTGCCCAGAATGAAATCGTCAATTTCTCTCAACCTTTTTCTTCCGCCGCCGTTTTGAATAACGTAACGGGCGGCGAGATGTCCGTCATTGCAGGCACTCTGAATGCTAACGGAAATGTTTATCTTGTCAATCCCGCCGGAATATATTTTTCGCCAACTGCCGAGGTCAATGTTGGCGGGCTCATTGCTTCCTCGCTTTCCATTTCAAGTCAAAATTTTCTGGAAGATAAAATGCTTTTTGAACGTCCTGACGGAACTCGTGTTGGCGCAGTGATCAATGCCGGACAAATTATGGTGGCTCGTCCCGGCGCGGTGGTCGCCATGATTGGTAATGTGGTGAAGAATGAGGGTGTCATTGTCGCCAATCTTGGGCATGTGGCTTTAGCCAGTGGCGATAGGGTGACGATGAGTTTTGATTCCAAAGGTTTGCTTCAAGTGGATGTGACGGAAGCGGTGAGTGAAAACGCTTTTCAGGATGTCGAAGTGCCAATTTCGTCTGCTGTTGAAAATTCCGGAAAAATTGAAGCCAATGGAGGCACCGTGCTTCTTACTGGGGACGAGTTGGGTCAACTTTTCGAGCGAGTTGTCAATCAAAGCGGTGTGATCGAAGCCGATTCAGTCGGGACTTACAGAGGGCGTGTAGTGTTAAATGCTGGAAGAGGATCTGCGGTGGTTAGCGGGGAAATTGAGACTCGAGGCACCAAGACAACGGGTGGAGAAATCCGGATTCTCGGAGAGGATGTGAAATTGTTGGGCGCTACTCTCGATGCGTCGGGTGACCTTGGAGGAGGAACTGTTTTGGTAGGCGGAGATTATCAGGGTAAGGCAGATACTCCAACGGCGTTTCACACTTTTGTGGATGCGTCTTCTGTCATAAAGGCGGATGCCCGGGTAGCCGGTGATGGCGGAAAAGTCATTCTCTGGTCTGAGTCGAGCACACTTTATTATGGAAATATCAGCGGCCGTGGCGGTGATGAGTCCGGAAACGGCGGATTTGCCGAAGTGTCCGGAAAAATATATCTGGATTATGACGGCCGTACGGATCTTCGTGCGCCGAATGGTGCAATAGGAACTCTTTTGCTCGATCCCAATAACATTACGATTAGTATTGGCGCAAATGCGAATATGAGTTCAAGCGGGGGTGATCCCAATACGTATACGACCACGGCTAACAGCGGTATTTTGAACACCACGACGTTGAATGCTGCATTGGGTTTGGCCAGCGTTGTCGTTCAAACAGGAACCGCGGGTCTGAACAGCCAGCCTGGCAATATCACAGTGGCCAACACGATTACGGCTCCGGCAAACGCCAACAATTTAACGCTCAGTGCGCATAACAATATTGCCATCAGTACCGGCGCTACCATAGACATGTCTGCCAGTTCCGGAAATTTAACGTTAACCGCGGATAGTGACGCATCGGGCGTTGGCGCCATTTCCAGAGCGGGAACCGGCACGATTGCGATGGGGACAGGGACTCTTTCAATGACAGCTGGAAGCGGCATCGGAACTTCGGCGCTCCCGATGCAGACAACAGGACTGACGAATGTTTCAGCCAACACCGGAACCGGCGGAATCTTCATCACGAACGCTACCAGCGGTAATATCAATATTACGGGGCTGACGACTACGACGGGGGCGGCTTCTACTGGAGGCAATATTTCAGTGACGAATAGTTTTGCCGGCGGGAGCATTACGGTTTCGGGAGCGATTACCGGTGGTGCGAATGCCGCTGGGTCGACGGGAAATATTCTGCTGACGGCCACCGGCGGCAACATCATTGTGAATGCCGATCTCACAACGGGAAATGCGACGCTTGCTGATACCGGAGCAGTTAATGCGGTAGCATCTGGAAGTATTACGTTGAATACGGGTGCCGGCGCAGGAGATGTTACAGGAATTGGCGCTTTAATTACCGGATCCGCCATTTTAACCGGGGCCGCCGGGGCCGGAGCGGATACAGCCACTAGCGGAACAATTACTATCACAGCGACATCGGGAGCGATTGGACTTTCCCACGCGAACGCGCTTCAAACAGGTGCCGCAAGTCGTACGGGAGCCGGAGCGGGAACGGATACCGCCACAGTGGGAAATATCGTTTTATCGAGCGCGACTGAAATAAATAACGGTACCGCGTCAACCGCGATGACATTTACTCCGGGCACCCCTTCCGGAGCAGCAACCAACAATTTTGGCACACTTGCCGTGACGACGACATCGGGTGCCGCTGGTAATGCCTTTCTGAGCGCTTCGAATCAAATCCGTTTGGCAGCTTCAACGATCGCAAAAGATTTTCAACTGACAACAACCGGATCAATTACTCAAACAGGAACTCAGACCATCACGGGAACTTCCAGTTTCACCGCCGGAGCCAACGCAATCACGCTCGCGACCGCGACGAATAATTTCACAGGAGCCGTGAGTTTGAGTAATAGCGGGGCGAATAACGTTTCGATCCGTGACGCGAACGCAATTATTTTGGGAACAGTGACGGTCGGAAGCGGAACACTGACAGTGACGGCCGTTGGGATCACGCAGACGGGAGCGATCACGCAGGCCGTGGCGGCGGGGACAGCCAGTTTTGCCGGAGGCGCGGGTGTGGTAACGCTGACGAATGCGGGCAATGATTTTACGGGATCGGTGGGCATCACGAATAGCGGAGCGAATGCGGTGTCGGTGACGGATGCGAATGCGATTGTGCTGGGGACGATGACGGTGGGAACGAGCACACTCACCGTGAACGCGACGGGAGCGATCACGCAGACAGGCATTATCACGCAGGCGGCGGCGGCCGGAGCGGTGACATTTAATGCCGGAGCCAATCCGATCACGCTCACGGATGCGTCGAACAATTTTATTGGAGCGGTGAGTTTGAACAACAGCGGCGCAAATGATGTGGCGATACGGGATGTGAACGCGATTGTGCTCGGCGCCTCTGCGGTGGGATCCGGAACACTGACAGTGAACGCTTCGGGAGCGATTACGCAGACCGGTGCGATTATTCAGGCCGCGGCCGCGGGGACATCGACATTCAATGCCGGTGCTGGAGCAATCACATTGACAACAGCAACCAATAATTTCACAGGAGCCGTGAGCTTGAATAATAGCGGAGCGAACAGTGTTTCGATCAGGGATACCAACGCGATTGTGCTTGGGGATTCGGCTGTTGGTTCCGGAACGTTGACGGTGACTGCAGTCGGAATTACGCAGACGGGAGCGATCACCCAGGCGGCCGGAGCGGGAACGGCGAGTTTTGTCGGCGGCGCGGGTGTGATTACGCTCACCAATGCAGCTAATGATTTCACGGGAACGGTAACGCTAAGCAACAGTGGCGCGAATGATGTTTCTATTACAGATGTGAATGCGTTGACTTTGGGCGCTTCTCCGACCGGACTTGGAAATTTGACCGTAACCGTAGGCGGAACGCTTACAATCAGCGGAGCTGTTAGTACGGCTGTAAATGCCGCGGGATCGACGGGAAACATTTCGATGACGACGACAGCAGGCAATATTGTTATCAATGCCAATGTTTCAACGGGGAACGCGTCTCAGGCCGATTCCGCTGCGGTTGAAACTCCAACTTCTGGCTCAATTACGTTTGTTTCTGCGGGAAGTATTTCGGGAACAGGATCGACGATTACGGGAACCGCTACGATTACCGGCGTAGTAGCTGCGGGCGCTGATGTTGTCACGAGCGGAAGTATTTCGCTTACGGCATCCGGAGGGGGTATCGGACTTTCAAACGCAACCGCGCTTCGAGTGGGAACGGCATCTCGCACTGGAGCAGTCGATGACACGGCCGTTGCCGGATCCATCACATTAAGCAGTGTGGATGAAATCAATAATAATACAGCGTCAACGGCAATGACGATCGCCATTGGCGCCGCATCCGGAGCGACGGTGAATACGCAGGGAACGTTGGCCGTAACGACAACGGGTGCTGCCGGAAATATTTTCATCACATCCGCCAGTGTTCTTCGAGTAGATGGAATTACGACATCGGGTGCAAGTTCTCAGACTGTGACACTGACCACGACCGGAGCCGTGGCGCTTACGTTAAACGATGTTGCAAGAACATTGACGGATGACGCCGTCACATTCGGAACCGGAACCGGGCTTCTTACCATTACCAACACAGTCAATCCCATCGATGTGGCTGCGGGCAGTTTGATATTAACATCGAATACGCTCACGGTGACCGGCGGAGCCAATACTCTTCGGGGAGATGGCGGAGCGATCACGATTCAGCCTTCCTCGGTTGGAACTTCAATCGGCGTTGCAGGTGCGGCTGGGACGTTACAGGTGACCACAGCGATTAACACGGCGATGCAGGATGGATTTTCAAGCATCACCATCGGACGGAGCAATGGAACCGGAGCCGTAACCGTAAATGCGATTACTTTCAAAGATAATGTGACGATTCGCTCATCCGCCGCGGGGGGAACAATTACGGTGAACGGTGCCTTGACGACGGGATCCGGGACACAAGCCGGAACGATTACCTTAAATGCGGGAAGCGGTGTCACTATTACGAATGTTGCCGTGCGAACAGAAGGTCAGGCTATTGACATTAATGCGGACGTGGACGCGAACGGAACAGGAGCGATTACTATTTCAGGAGCCGCATCCCGAATCGACACAACAAATCTTGGCGCTGCTCCCGCTGGAGCGAATATTACTCTTCGGGGATCCGGTTTTACCAGCACGGGACCTGCGGCAAGTATTACGGCAGGGACTTCCGGAGCTGTCAATTTTTATACGTCACTTGCTTCAACAACAATGGGGTTTGGCGGCGCCGCTGGAACCTATAATTTAACGGACGCGGAAATTGCAACGGTCGGTAGTGCCGGAACGATTCGATTTGGCGAGGCGGGAGTCGAGAGCGGAGCTGTTGGCGTGCAGACCGTGACCTCTCCAGTTGCCAGCGCCGCGATTGAGGTCAATTCGAACGTGGGAGCAGGATCGGTTGCGTTGGATGATGCGGGCGCCGCAACCGCGTTGGCTACCGGGGGAAGCGGCAATGTGACAGTTCGTGCTGGATCAGGCGGTGTGACGGCCACCCAAGCCACCGGCGCGCGGGCCGAGATATCCACTACCGGAACGATTTCAATTATTGCCTCGGGCCCGGTTGGAACGGCGACTAACCGCATTCAGTTTCTGGCAGGACAAACCGACGTGGGCATTACCACGACCGGAGCTACAGGAAATGTTTTCCTCGGCGGACTCGGTTCTCTTTCACTCGGCGCCTGCTCTATTTCAGGGACTTTGGATATTGTGACTTCCGGCGCGATCACGCAATCCGGCGCGCTTACGGTGACGGGAACGACCACGATGATTTCGGGAGCCGGAACGAATATTACTTTGACGACGGCCGGGAATTCTTTTGCGGGAACTCTGACCTTGAGCGGGGCCGATATCAATGTTTCCGCCGGCGCTATGATGACTTTGGGTGCGATCACAGCAACCGGAGTCATTACGCTGACTACTTCAGCGGGGGATATTCTGGACGGAAATGGAGCGGCAAATAATTTAACTGCTGCCGCGGATTCTTCGTTAACAGCTGCGGGTGTTGTTGGAACCGTTGCGGATCCAATCGAAGTGACTATTACCGGAGCAACTCTTACCGTCGAGGCCGGAGCCCGGATTCTCCTGGTTTCCGCTGTTATCGATGGAACTGTGACTCCTTCGAACAGATTGCTTTCTTCAGGACGTTCTCCGGGGCAAATAATATTTAATGGCTCTATTCTTTACAATCCGTTTGCCGAGGCGCCTCCGGAAGGATCCCTTCCCAGTCTTGTTGGCGCCTATACTTCCATCGATACTATCAATCAAATGATTATCGAGGCAAAAGATGTCCAAGGAATTACGACAGATCCGTTTCTCAATAAAAGGGTATGGAGTATCGCCCCCCGCCGTGTCGGCCTGTCTTTAAGATCATAAGCTGAAGCAAAAATGGGTAAGTTGTATTTTCAAAATCATAGGGTATAATTCCTTTCATATTTTGAAGTTGTGTCATTCTGAGCAAAGAGAAGAATCTGTTTTTAGTTTAAGAGAGATCCTTCAGGCTTATGCCCTCAGGATGAGGAATCGAATATATTTCGATTCCTCATTTTTTTTCCTTCAAACTATGTACTTTAAAAAACAGACCAGAAAGGCCAAGAAACCAATATGAAACCTTTTAACAAAGTGAAAAAGGCTGCTTCATATTTAACCGTTTTCTTATTTGTATTTTCTACGGTTGTTACGGCTCAAACGGCTCAAGTATTTGCCAATGCTGTCCCAAAAGCTAACGGGATTGAAATTCCAGCTCAGCTTGGAACCGTTGAGAAAACATTTCATGGCCAGTCCCAATTTCCATTAATTTACATACAAGATGCGCACAGCTCGTTGGAAGCGCAGGAAAGTATTTCAAAACTCATCACCACATTGGTGAAAAAGAAGGGGATCCAAACTGTTTTTACGGAAGGTTATGAAGGCGAAATTCCTCTAGATCAGCTGTATCCGTTTACGAACGTTGAGGTGAAAGAAAAAGTTTCCCGTCATGCGATGGATTATCTCAGACTTTCCGGAGCGCAGTACGCGTACGTCAACCGCACGCAGGATTTTAAAATCGTTGGCATCGATGGCATGAAAGAATATTGGGAGAACTTAAAGGCATATGAGAATGCCGCTAAAAACCGCACGGCAGTCGCCGAAGATTTGAAGGCCATCACGAAGGAACTGAAAGGGTTGGGCGATAGGCTGTACCCGAAAGAAATCAAGGAATGGTTGAAGCTCAAAGATCGTTTGGACTCAAGAAAAATTTCGATGGCCGACTATCTTTCCCGTTTTATGAAGATGTCGGACCTGAAACTCGAAACGGCTTTCCCGAACCTGGCTCAAATGAACAGCCATGAATTTTTTGATAAGCTTTCCGGATACGAAAAAAGTTTCGTCGAACGTTATTTGACGGATGAAAGCGCCCGCGAGGTGTTGAAATATCAGCGCGGCATGGCCCTCTTCAGCCGCTTGAACTTGATCTCAATTACACCTGAAGAATATCAGCAAATCAAATCGAACCGAGAGGATTTCAGGACTGAAAAACTCGCTAAATTTCTGGCCGAGCATCTCAAAAAAACGATTGTGGTGAAAAAGGAATGGGAGACAACAATTGAAAGTGCCATTCGGTTTTATGAAACCGCGAGGAAGCGTGACGCCATTTTCCAGAAGAATTTGAAAATAACCGGCCCGTCAATTCTCGTGACCGGCGGTTTCCATAAAGACGCGATGCTGGCATTCCTGGAAGTCAACAATATTTCGTACGTCTTGGTGGCGCCTCGAATCACGCAGGACGATGCGAGCCATCAAGCGCGATATGACTTTCTGATGTCTGGAAAATTTTATGACGATGAAAAGCCCTTCTTGAATTTAATGCCCGCGCTTTCCGCGGCTCAGCAGGAAACCCTCCCGGTTCTAGAGCTCCGAGGAGTCGATGTAGCCGGAATGAATGCCGCTGCGGCTGAGAAAATGGGTGCCGTTATTTCCATAGAAGAGCTTTTGCGTGCCAGACTCAAAGCCAACGAGAGGCAATTGGCTATTGCCACTTCGGATCTTGATGAAATGACAACTAAGGCCGCATCGTTGGGGGAATATACCCCGGACGAACTTGTTCGTGGCGCCATGTATTTCAAGGGAGAACTTACTACAACGCCTCTTGCGAAAAAGTTCAGACCCAGCCGCGCAAACGATGTGACCGCGATTGATACTATTACAGATGAAGCTGAAAGACGTGGATTGATGACTTTGGCCCTCAAATCGATTATCAATGGCGAAGGCGTCATCTCAACTTTGGCGGCAGGTGCCAGCAGTCGAATGAACGTAAAGGAAGCCCCGAAAGAAGTACGGGACATGGTGGCGGGACGTGACATTTTATCCAAGGCCGGTGTTCCTATCGGAATGAAAGACGGGCAGGTGTACACATTTTTGGGAGCTTTTTTGAAAAATATCGCCAGGCTTCAGGATCAGATTTCGAAAAAAGTCGGGCAGCGAATTGCTCCAACAGTTTTGATTTTAAGCAATGATGAGTATCGCAGAGAATTGGATGTGGAGCTTGCCGAAAATCATAATTATGGTGTGGACCCATCTCAATTATTGATTTTCCACCAGCAACTCGGGAATCAATTTGTGGCGACCCCGGCAGATGTTAAGAAATTATTTGAGGGTGGGAAGATTGACGAAGCCCGTTTTATACAGGCAAAGGCTTTGTCTGAATCTGCTCAAGTCGAGCTGGCTCAAGGTAAACAGGCTGCCGTTATGCTCCCGAATGAAAAGACGCCGTTAGGGCACGGGGAATTTCTTCATCAGCTGGTCTCCAGTGGTACCTTGCTGAAGCTGATCCTAAATGGGAATAAATGGATCAGCGTTCGCAATATTGATAACAGCGCGGCGACATTTGATGAAAACTGGTTATTGACCTTGGGATTATTTCTCAAGAAAGGATTGGATATGCAGCCTGAGGTGACGCCTCGCATCAAAGGCCAAAAGGGCGGCGCTTTGGTCGTGACTGAGGATGGGAATCATCAACTTGCGGAAGATCCTCAAATTGCTGTTTCAGGAGCCAATAATACGGCAGCCAATGAAACTTCTTATTGGTTTAATGATGCCGTTGCCATTTTTAGTCTCAATTATGTCATGGATATTTATAAACAGCCGGGGCAGACGAATCAGGAATTCGTGAATGAGTTAAAAAGCTCTTCACCCGAAGAACTTGAAGTTATCGCGGCGCGCGGACGGAAGAAATTCCCGTCACTTTTGGATCCAAAACCTGCGAAAAATTCTCCGGCTATTGCGACAAAAGTCGAAACCAACATGTGGCAATCTACCGGTGTTGTAAGCCCTGCCGTAAAAGTGGAAGCAGTCGGGGTCAAAGGTGTTTTTAATGTTAAAGATGCTTTTGATCAAGCGGCTACTGAGCAAAAGAAATTTGAAGTGGCAAAGCAAAATCGCTTTCTCGGGACAAAACAATGGACTGGTCCGGCGGAAAGTTATGAATCAAACAAGCCTTACATTGATTTTATTTTAAAACATGTCACCGAAGATCGTTTGTTCCCCGAAGATCTGGATGTCGCAGTTGCCTCCAGCCGTGCCAAGCAACACGAGAAAATTTTTATGCGCGAGCGTGTCGAGGCGGATTTGGAAACTCTGAAGACGAAGCCGGCACTTCTTGTGATCAGTCAGGAAGAATGGAGTAATTTCGGA
>JACROU010000019.1 GCA_016214265.1 Candidatus Omnitrophota bacterium | reverse complement strand
GCCATCTACACCCCGGTGGCCCGCTTCTGCCTGAGGCATGGCAAACTCGTGATCGTGATGGCGTTAGCCATGGTTGTGCTGACTATACCTGCCTTTCTCCGCCTCGGATCCGAGTTTATGCCGCCCTTGAACGAAGGCAGTATTCTTTACATGCCGACGGCATTTCCCGGTATGTCGGTGACCGAGGCCCAGCACGTGCTTCAGCTTCAAGGGAAAATGCTGCATCAATTTCCCGAGGTTCAAAGTGTGTTTGGTAAAGCAGGACGCGCCGATACGCCGACGGATCCCGCTCCGTTTTCAATGGTGGAGACGACGGTAGTGCTGAAACCGGAAAGCGAATGGCGAAAAGTGATGCGCGTTTATCCGGAATGGATTCCCGTCCCGATGCGTGAATTTTTAAAAACCACTTTTCCGATGCGGCGCATTACCTATCAGGAATTGGTGGACGAAATGGATTCGATGGTCCGCATTCCCGGCATTCCGAATGTCTGGACCATGCCGATCAAAAATCGAATCGACATGCTGTCGACGGGGATGAGAACGCCGGTGGGTGTGAAAATTCTCGGGAACGATTTGAAGGAAATTCAGAAAATCGGTGAGCAGGTGGAAAATATCATTCGCGATGTGCCCGGCACACGCAATGTGTATGCGGAGCGGGTGGCTGGAGGTTATTTCGTGGACTTTGTCCTGAACCGCAAACAGCTGGCCCGTTATGGACTTTCGATCGCCGAGGCCCAGCAAATTATTACCTCGGCCATCGGCGGAGAAAATATTTCGACGACCATTGAAGGGCGCGAGCGCTATCCCGTCAATGTCCGCTACGCGCGCGAGTTCCGGGACAATATTCAGAGTCTGAAGCGTGTGTTGGTGGCAACGCCTTCGGGTGCGCAAGTGCCGCTCGCAGAGCTTGCGGAAATCCGCATGCTTGAGGGGCCGTCCATGATTCGCAACGAAAATGGCCTTCTGGCGGGTTATGTTTACGTGGATATCGCGAATCGGGATATCGGCAGTTTTGTTCGCGATGCCAAAAAAGCGGTAGCGGATAGACTCAATGTTCCCAAAAATTATTATTTGGTCTGGAGCGGCCAATACGAAAATATGATTCGCGTGCGCGAACGGCTCAAAATGGTGATTCCGCTAACGCTCTTCATCATTATTTTTCTGCTGTACGTGAACACACGCTCGGCGATGAAAACGGCGATTATTCTTTTGGCCGTCCCGTTCTCGCTGATCGGCGCGGTGTGGTTGTTGTATTTTCTGCATTACAACGTCTCCATCGCGGTGTGGGTCGGTATGATCGCTCTCATGGGCCTCGATGCCGAGACGGGTGTGTTTATGCTGCTCTATCTGGATCTCTCGTATCAAGAACGCGTCCGGCAGGGGACGATGAAAACGTATCAGGATTTGAAAGAGGCCGTCATTCACGGCGCGGTCCGCCGCGTTCGGCCGAAAATGATGACCGTGATGGCGGCGTTTATGGGACTGATGCCGATTATGTGGTCGATGGGAACCGGCGCGGATATGATGAAGCGCGTCGCGGCACCGATGGTTGGCGGACTGGCCACGTCATTTCTCCTGGAACTTCTGGTCTATCCCGTCCTGTACGCGATGTGGAAATGGAAATTTCAGATGCGCAAAGGCAATGCTATAATTTCAAAATCATGAAAAAAATTATCTATGCAGGCGACAGTCCGGTTGGCGGAGCAGCTAATTATCTGCTCGCCATTCTCAACTCTCTGAAAATTTCATACACGCATGTTCCGCCGGAAAAGATTTTAAAGTCCGGCCGGTTCGACGCCATTATTCTGAGTGATTTTTCGAAAAAAAATCTTCCGGCTGATTCCGAGAGAAAAATTGTGGATCAGGTAGAGCGCGGAGCGGGACTTCTGATGATCGGAGGCTGGGGGTCTTTTTCTGGTCCAGTCGGTCGATGGCGTGGAAGCCAGGTTGAAAAGTTGCTTCCGGTTCAGTGTCTGAATCGGGATGACAGAACCAATTTCCCGGGGGGCGCCCTGATCGCGCTCAAACAAAAACACGCGATGTTCGATGGGTTGTCTTTTACCAATCCGCCGGTGATTTGCGGAATGAATCAGGTGAGAGTGAAAAAATCCGGCCGCGTGATTTTAACCGCGAAAAAACTCGTCAATTCCGTTTATTATCCACTGTTGGTTGTGGATGCGAATCCAGCGAAACGAATTGCCGCCCTTACGACCGATCTTGCGCCGCATTGGTGTGGAGGTATGGTGGATTGGGGGAAGCGAAGTGTTTGGCTTCCGGTAAACTCAAAAACTTCCGTCGAAGTCGGCGATTCCTACATCCGATTCGTCTCAAGCCTCGTCCGATGGCTTGTCAAAGAAAGGGTCTGAGAAGGGATCGGATCCTTTTTTGAAGAAGCTCCATCCGCGGTTAAGTCCTGCAAGTGGTTTAATTCCGAAGATGCTCGCAAATAATTGAAGATTCGATATTTTTTTGGTTTCTGTGCGTACTTCCTTGAAGCTATTCGATAAGGTGATGAAAGCGAGGAACCGGCAAAGTGACGATACTGCGAATAAGGTCAGTAGTGTAAATCCTAAAAAAGGTGGCAGATGTTGTGTGAGCCATCCGCCGGTCGTTGCTCCCAGGAAAATGGCGATGCCGTTGATCAGCGCGAAATATCCGAGACAGCGAACGCGTTTTTGCGGGACGACGGCGTCATAAATAAAATTGGTGATGCATAAATTAAATCCGCCCCACACAAATCCTGAAAACGATTCGATCGTGATGAAATAAATCGGATGATAAGAAAAAATGGGCGATAGCAGCCACAGAATCGGGATGATGGAAACCAGAGAGCCCGTGACTTTCAGAATTTTCGCATTGCCCACTACGTCGGCGTGTTTCCCCCAAATTGGAAAAGCGACCAGGCTCCAGATGACGGATGAAAACTGAACGCCCATGTAACTCAAATAATCAAAATGCAAATCCTTCAGGAGGAATACGCTGACGTAAGGGGCGGACAAATACGTCGTAAAAATGATGGCGGCCACATACAGAATGCATTTGACGAAATTACTTTCACGAAACCGCCGGATAAAATCAATGAAAGAAAAATCCGCATCAGGGGAGTAATGCACCGGTAAATCCACCATTTTGGTGAGAAGGACGGTGGAAATAAAACGGACAATCGCTGCGGCACAGAAAATAATCAGAAATCCAAGTGCCAGATGATATTGCTTCATCAAAAACAGCACTGCGCCCGAAACGGCTACGCTGGCTACTGCGGCAATGCCCACGATTTGGGACCGCCAGCCAAAATAATGTCCCCGTTTATGGGCGGGGAGATAATCACTCACCAAACTGCCCCAGGCCGTTGCGACCAAACTTCCGGATATTCGAAATGCGGACATTAGGAGGATGAGAGCAATGACTTGTCCCGTGAAATTGAAAATCGACAAAAAAGCGATGGGAATAAGCAGAAGGGCTTGAACGATCGAAACAGAAACCATAAATCGCAGTCGGCTCCCGGTCATTTGCACGGATTTTGCGGCAAACAGCTGAAATATGGAGGACAAGAGCTGGGGGACTGAGACCAGAAAGCCAATCTGCTGAATGGACGCGCCCAGGAAAAGTCCGAAAGGGACCATGTAATAGTCCACAATCCCCAGCATGATGGAGGCGGGAATGCCTTCTTTCCATGAGAGGGAGAGGCTTTTGTGAATTTTTTTGGATAAGTGTGGATCGGTAGTCATGAAAGCACGGCATTAGGTGCCAGGTTCATGAACCTGGCACCTAATTTCTCAGAGTAAAATATGATAGGAATAATGACTCTCTGCTACGCCTGCGGAATTAGCTCAAGGGTTCGGAGTGCAGAGTAACCCTTCCACCATAAAATTCTGGCGGATTCACCCAACTGCTGTCTTTTTCCGCTCCGAAATGGATTCGGCGTTGTGATGCAATAATTACTGCTGATTACTGCTGAGCAGGTGCAGCAGGAGCTTCAACGGCTGGAGCAACTTCAACAACCTTTACTGAAGATGCTTTCCAATTTCCAGTTTCGTCCTGTTCGGCTTCGACAGCAACAACAGCGCCATCTTTCAATTCAGCAACAGCGGCAACGCCTTCCCACTTGGTTTCAGGGGCGATAGCAACTTCGGCCTTTTGATCAACCCCAGCTTCATCCTTGGTATTGACCCAAATGGATTTGCCGTCATTCTGAGTTCCGGCGTAGGTTCCATTGACTGTTTTTGCAAAAGCTGTTCCCGAAAATACGAGAAGGGCAGCCAGCATTGCAGCAAAATAAGTTTTCTTCATGCTTGTTATCTCCTTTTGTTTGTTCATGTTCGGTAAGAAGCACACGCCTCTTATCGGGTGCCGGCCTTTACAGACCTGCAGTCCACTGTACTAAAAAGGTTTAACCTGATTCCTCGGGTGGGGGTCAATCAGAAGTGCCACCTGTAAATAGGGACCTCTAATCTATCAAAGAAAATTTGCTAAAACACTTAAATTTTCTGACGAAGTTCTTGCTGAACTATTCGAAATTGATGCAAAAAAAGCCAGTAACGTCCTATAATCTTTAACTCTTACCTTGAATATTTGAAAGAATTTGCTAGGATTATCCACTTATCTCTTTGCCAGGGAAGAAATTATATGAACTCACTCGAAACGGAACTTAAAAAGCGGATTTTGGTGCTGGACGGTGCGATGGGCACCATGATCCAGGCCTATAAATTGGATGAAGCGGGGTATCGCGGCGTCCAGTTCAAGAATCATCCTGTGCCTGTCACAGGGAACAATGACCTTTTGTCTTTGACGCAGCCGCAAATTATTTCAGACATTCACCGGGCTTATCTGGAAGCTGGTGCGGACATTCTGGAGACGAATTCGTTTAATTCCACCTCCATTGCGATGGCGGATTACAAGATGGAGGACAAGGTTTATGAACTAAATCTTGCTTCCGCGAAGCTCGCCAAAAAAATGGCTGAAGAATACACCCGGAAGAATCCGTCAAAGCCGCGATTTGTGGCAGGCGCGATGGGGCCGACGAATCGGACTGCATCGTTGTCGCCGAACGTCAACGATCCCGGATTTCGAGCGATTAGTTTCGATGAGTTGGTTTCTGCTTATCTGGAGCAAGTTCGCGGATTGGTGGATGGCGGCGTCGACATTCTGCTCGTCGAAACCGTTTTCGATACGCTCAACTGCAAAGCCGCGCTTTTTGCGATCGAAGAGTATTTCAAGAAATCGCTCAAGCGTCTGCCGGTGATGGTATCCGGAACGATTACGGATGCCAGCGGACGCACGCTGTCCGGACAAACGGTGGAAGCGTTCTGGAATTCGATTGCTCACGCGAATTTACTGTCTGTCGGCCTGAACTGTGCCCTCGGCGCCAAAGAGCTGAGGCCGTATCTGGAAGAGCTTTCGCGCATCTCACCGATTTATGTGAGCGCTCATCCGAATGCTGGGCTGCCAAATCAATTTGGTCAATATGACGAAACGCCTGAGAGCATGGGCAAAGTTATTCAAGATTTTCTTGATAGCGGATTTCTCAACATCATCGGCGGATGCTGCGGCACGACGCCGGCTCATATCAAAAAGATCGCCGAGATTGCCGCAAAGGCGAAGCCTCGTATTCCTTCGAAAGTCGAGCCCTTCACGCGGCTGGCCGGCCTTGAGCCGCTCACGCTTACGCCGGAGCTGAATTTCGTCAACGTCGGTGAGCGCACGAACATTACCGGTTCGCCTAAATTCTCAAAACTGATTCTCAGCGGCGATTACGAGGGTGCCCTCGCGATCGCGAAACAGCAGGTCGAGGCCGGTGCTCAGATCATCGACGTGAATTTGGATGAGGGACTGCTGGATTCCGAAGCGGCGATGACCAAATTTCTGCATTTGATTTCTTCGGAACCGGATATCGCTCGCGTTCCGATCATGCTCGATTCATCGAAATGGTCGGTAATCGAGGCTGGATTAAAATGTCTTCAAGGCAAAGGCGTGGTGAATTCCATCAGCTTGAAAGAGGGCGAGGAAAAATTCCTTGAACATGCGCGGAAAATTCGTCAGTACGGCGCGGCCGTGATTGTGATGGCGTTTGATGAAAAAGGTCAGGCCGATACCGCGAAGCGTAAAGTGGACGTGTGTACCCGTTCGTACAAACTGCTGACCGAGAAACTTCAGTTTCCTCCCGAGGATATTATTTTCGATCCGAATGTGCTCACTATCGCGACAGGACTTGAGGAGCACAACAATTACGCGGTGGAATTTATCGAGGCCACGCGCCAAATCAAGGCGACTCTGCCGCATTGCCACGTGAGCGGGGGCTTGAGCAATATTTCATTTTCCTTCCGCGGCATCAACTCGATTCGCGAAGCCATGCACTCGGCGTTTTTGTATCACGCGATCAAGGCCGGTCTCGACATGGGCATTGTGAACGCCGGATTAATTACGGTTTATGACGAAATCCCGAAAGAGTTACTCGAACTGGTGGAAGACGCGCTCCTCAATCGTCGGCCCGATGCGACGGATCGACTGCTGAAATTCGCCGAAACGGCGAGTAAAGAAGGCAAGACGATCGTGAAGGATGAGGCATGGCGCAAAGGAACGGTGGAAGAGCGCCTGGCGCACGCGCTGGTTCAAGGCATTACGGATTACATCGATCAGGACACCGAAGAGGCGCGCCGGAAATATCCGCGGCCGATTTCTGTGATTGAAGGACCGCTCATGGCGGGAATGAATATTGTGGGCGATTTATTCGGATCGGGAAAAATGTTTTTGCCGCAGGTAGTCAAAAGCGCGCGCGTCATGAAAAAAGCGGTGGCATACCTCACGCCGTTTATTGAAAAAGAAAAAGCTTCGACAGGTGTGCATTCTGCCGGAAAAATTCTGATGGCGACGGTGAAGGGCGATGTGCACGACATCGGAAAAAATATTGTCGGAGTCGTGCTCGGATGCAATAACTACGAGATTATTGATCTGGGCGTGATGGTGCCGTGCGAGAAAATTCTTCAAACGGCACGCGAAAAGAAAGTCGATATCATCGGCCTCTCGGGGCTGATCACCCCGTCGCTGGATGAAATGGTGCATGTGGCCAAAGAGATGGAGCGGGAAGGGTTTACGCTGCCTCTCATAATTGGCGGAGCTACGACTTCGGTGGCGCACACGGCGGTGAAAATCGCGCCAGTTTATCACGCGCCGGTGATTCACGTGCTGGACGCTTCGCGCGGTGTCGGTGTCGCGGGCAATTTGGTGACGCCCGCGTCCAAAAATAAATTCGTTGATGAAAAAAAGGATGAATACGAAAAAATCCGTCTTGAACATCAAAGCCTCCAGTCAGTCCTGAAATATTTATCTATCGAAGATGCGCGTAAAAACAAATTCACTTGTGATTGGAAGATGGTTTCGATAATTAAACCCAAATTCCTGGGCATCAAAACTTTTTCCAATTTTCCACTAGCAGAGATTCGCGAACGGATTGATTGGTCGCCGTTTTTTCACGCCTGGGAATTGAGGGGACGTTATCCGGATATTTTTAAGGACGAGAAAGTTGGAAAAATTGCCAAGAATTTGTTTGACGATGCTCAGAAACTCCTTGATCGAATTATTTGCGAAAAATTACTAACAGCAAAAGGCGTGATAGGCTTTTTTCCGGCGAATGGCATTGGCGATGACATTGAAATTTATTCGGATGACACCCGAAAAACGGTGCTTGCAGTGATTCACTCGCTTCGCCAGCAGGTAAGTCATGCCGCGAACATGCCTAATTTCGCACTTTCTGATTTTGTCGCGCCGAAGGATTCCGGCGTGAAAGATTATTTCGGCGCTTTCGCAGTGACGACGGGAATCAACATTGAGCCGCTCGTGAAGAAATTCGAGGCAGAACATGACGATTATCACAGCATCATGACCAAAGCGCTCGCCGACCGATTGGCGGAAGCGTTTGCGGAGCACATACATGGATTAGTGCGTAAAGATTTCTGGGGATATGCGAAAGACGAAAGCTTGTCCAACGAAGAGCTGATTCGTGAGAAATACCGGGGCATACGTCCGGCCCCGGGGTATCCCGCGTGTCCGGATCATACTGAAAAGCGGATTCTCTTTGATTTGCTCGAGGTCAAGAAGAATGCCGGAATCCGGCTGACGGAAAGCTGCGCGATGTATCCGGCGGCGTCGGTGAGCGGATTTTATTTTGCTCATCCGCAATCGAAGTATTTCGGCGTGGGAAAAATTGAGAAAGATCAGGTCGAGGATTATGCCCGGCGGAAGGGGATATCCGTGAAGGAAATCGAGAAATGGCTCGCTCCAAATCTGAATTATGAGCCTTGAGATAATGAAATTAGGTACCAGGTTCATGAACCTGGCACCTAATACGCTGCGCGGGATGACAAAACATTTTGTATTTGGTATAGTGTGCGACTTTTTCCGCTGGTGTAGCTCAGTTGGTAGAGCAGCTGTTTTGTAAACAGCGGGTCGGGGGTTCAAATCCCTCCACCAGCTTTTAAATTTTCGGGGAGATACCAAAGTGGCCAACTGGGGCAGACTGTAAATCTGCTGGCTTACGCCTTCGTAGGTTCGAATCCTGCTCTCCCCACCATTTTTGAAATTTATGCCAACACAACCATCGAAAAATCTGGAAGTATTCAAGAATCCGAATCCCGAACGGGATTATGAAATCGAGTTTGAATGTCCGGAATTTACGTGTGTGTGTCCCAAAACCGGCCAGCCCGATTTTGCGACGATTCATATCCGATATATTCCGGATCAATTATGTGTTGAATTAAAGTCGCTCAAGTTATATCTTTGGTCGTTCCGTGGCGAAGGGCATTTTCATGAGGCGGTAACGAATCAGATTTTGAATGATTTGGTGAAGGTAACCCAGCCCAGATTCATGGGAGTGCTGGGTGATTTTTTCGTCCGCGGAGGCATTCACACGACGGTCCGCGTGGAATATTCCGCTCTCCAAAAGCGGGTGTAGCTCAATGGTAGAGTTCTAGCCTTCCAAGCTAGCCATGTCGGTTCGATCCCGACCACCCGCTCCAGTTTTTTTCATACCCTTACCCCTAGGCAATCCCCGCTGTTACATTTCGTTAATATCATACTGGAACCATGTTGAATGTCGATTTGTCACTGTCTAACATAACCCTATATATCCCTATGTCTTATATATGTAATAAAAGTATTTATACATATGTTATAATTGTATTGTTAGTGCGGAGACCGGGAGAGCAGACATAATGAGTACTCGTGAGATGGCCAAAAATTATCGGTTCACTTCAGTTTCTTCGTTGTTCTTACCCATCATTATTTTCGCGGTTTTATTTTTCCTTCCAGCAGCAATTGTCATGGCACTCCCGACCGGTGAACAAGTGGAAGATGGATCTGCAAGTTTTGAGCGTCCGAATGAAGCAACCTTAAACGTCACAACTTCTGACAAAGTCATTATCCGTTGGAACAGTTTTGACATCGCGTCCCACGAAACGGTAAATTTTTATCAGCCTTCCGCGACATCAGCCGCACTCAACCGGATTATGTCAGGAAGTCTCACCACTATCTCTGGAAATTTAAATGCGAACGGAACAATTATTTTAGTCAACCCTGCCGGAATTCAAATGTCGCCAATGGCGAATATTCATGTCGGCAGTTTGATCGCCTCGGCATTAAATATTTCGAACGCAGATTTCAACTCTGGAAATTATCATTTTATGAAAGAAGCTGATTTACCTCCGGGGGTAATTATTAATCAGGGACAAATTACGGTGGCTGAAGAAGGGATGGTCGGACTTTTTGGCGGCAAAGTAACCAACGAAGGAAAAATTGTGGCGGAAAAAGGAAGTATTCTTTTAGCCAGTGGAAATAAAATGACACTTTCGTTTGGCGCGTTTGGCCGCTCAAGTTTGGTGAGTGTGACAGTAGAAGAAGGAGTGGATCTTGATCCATCACCCTCGCTGGATGGCAGTCCTTCTAGCGGTGTGTTGAATCGGGGTGAATTATCGGCATGTGGCGGGCATGTGGTTTTGACGGCCAAGCAGGTTAATGATGTATTTGACCTCCTGGTCAATCAGGAGGGGGTTATCAAGGCCAATTCCGCCATTGAGCATGACGGCATTATCGAGCTGATTGCCATTAATGGAAAACTGCGGCATACCGGCCAGACGCTGGCTAATGGGACAACCCAAAACCCGAATGCTGGGACGGTTTCTGTACAAGGCCGGGAGATTGAAATGTCTGGCACCGTGAAAGCGGAATCCGCCAGTGGCGGAACTCAGGGTGCTATTTCGATCTTGGCCGAGGGGGATATTCGTCTTGGGCATGTGGATATGGGGGATACCAACGCTAGTATCAGGTCAGTCGCGGGCAGCATTTTGGAAGCCATACCTGGTGGATCACTTGTGACAGCGGGCGATATTCATTTCGACGCGCCGGCGGCAGGCCGGGCGGTGGGTGATACAAGTCCGATACAAACGGATGTGGCAAGTTTGACGATTAACGTTGGATCCGGCGGATTTAAGATTCACGATATCGGCGATGTTGTACTCGGCAGTTCGCAAATTGCCCCGGATGGTTCCGCCAACTTATCGGCAAACGGCACGCTGACGTTGTCGGCACCGTTGGCGACATTTGGCACAGGTGGCATTGACCTAACGGCGAATGCAGATTTCGATACTCATGGAGATTTAACGCAGCTTCCGCTAGCAGATATGAACTCTGCGGGCGGGGCAATTAATTTAACGGTAGGCAACGGAGTGGTCGGCGCGGGGAACATGTATTTAAGGACCGTGAATGCCCAGACCGGGGAAATCATCCTGACGGTTTCAGAAGGATCGGTACTAGCAGCCGAGGGAGCATTGCCTTTATTAATTTCAGGTTCGATAGACATGCGCGGGCCTCCGAGTGGGAACGGCTCTATTGGAACTTCCTCGAATCCCATTCATGTACGCTCCGACTATCTTCAAGCCACCGCCGGTTCTGGCGGTATTTCTATATCTACGGATCATGATATATCGATTATTAATTTAAGCACATCAGGTGATTTGAATTTGCTTTTGTCATCGAATGCCAATCTCAAGGCAGGTTCGTCAAATATTTCCGTTGGAGGCGACTGGCGGGTGCTGGGTCAATTTGATCCAGGTACCTCGACCATCAGTTTTGTGGACGCCACCCGGCCTTCCTATATATATGGCGCCAATTCTTTCTACAATTTCAGTTCGACGACTCCGGACAAAATGCTTATTTTTGAGGCCGGCAAAACGCAGACGATAACGGGTACCTGGGTGATACAAGGTAGTTACGGTCATCACGTGAAACTCGTGTCCAGCCAACCCGGCAGTCAGTGGATTGTTGACCCCCAGGGCATCCGAAATCTGAGTTACGCCTGGGTGGAGGATTCCAACAATATCCATCCGGAAATAATTATCGCTGTGAACTCAACGGACCGTGGAGGCAGCTCTAACTGGGACCCAACGGTAACCTGGATTCGACCATCGGTATCGGGGGCAGGGAATTGGAGTGACATAACAAACTGGAGCTCAGGGGCCACTCCTGGAACGTTAGATGATGTTTTGTTTGACGGGGTGCTTGGCACCGCAGATTCAGTTGTGGATGCGAGCTTTACGATCAACTCTCTGACAGTAACCAGCGCCTACACAGGTCAACTTACTATCAATAGCGGGTTTACTCTGACGGTGACAACGGCAGTTGCTCATTCGGGAACTCATGCGACCGGAATTTTGATCAACGGTACGTTGGTGGCTCAAACGGTAGCCATTAATACCGGTGCAATGATGACGATGGGTACCAACTCAATATTAACGCTCACGGGCTTTGGCACTCCGCTAACAGGAGCTGGTTCGCTGGATACCACGACAAACACGCCGAATACGATTCAATATACCGGAAAAAACGTGACGAACATTACGGCCGCTGGACCTTTAAGCGCTTATTACAATCTGTCCCTTCTGACGGGCGGAATGTCTAGTGATGGAACCATTACGTTAAATTCCGCGGACGGCCTGATCAAATGTTCCGTAATTGATACGGCTGCCGGTTTCGCGTATTTCGGAACCACTTCTTCGCCCGGGAAAATTGTTAAGGTTCAGCTTTCTGATTTTACCCAGGTCGGAATTCTAACGCTCTCGGCGGGAGAGAATAATCTTCAAGCCGCTGTTATTGATACGACGGGAGCGACCCATTACGCCTATTTTGCCGCTAATCCGTTCGACGGAATTATTGTTAAAGTTGTTCGACGGAATTATTGTTAAAGTTGACCTCTCCAGTTTTACGCGAGTTACCGCGCTGGCATTAAGTCCGGGAGAATTTAATGTGACCGCCGGCGTGATTGACACGACGAATGGTTATGCCTATTTTGGTTTTAGTGATGGGAACGTAGGTCGGGGAAGAATTGTTAAAGTTCGTCTCTCAGATTTTACACGGTTTGGGGCCGCCTATTTAGCGGCGAACGAATATTATGTGGTGAGTGCTGCCATTGATACCCCATCCGGATTTGCTTACTTCGTCACTCACGATGGCACTTATGCCTCTCCGTATCGAGTTGCGAAAGTTCAACTTAATGGTTTATTTGCCAAAGTAGCATCGTTGACATCCACAGCCCAGGAATATTTTGGCGGCAGTGCCGTTGACGCGACCAACGGATATTTGTATGTGGGAGGTTTAAATGCGAGTACCGGCTTCGTCATGAAAGTTCGGCTTTCTGATTTTACGC
>JACROU010000018.1 GCA_016214265.1 Candidatus Omnitrophota bacterium | reverse complement strand
GCTTTCGGCCCTCACATCCTCGGCCATTACGATGCTTCCGGAAAACCCCTTACAATTCCCAAAAGGAGTGCCGCATGATTTATGAAGATCCGGCTTATATCTATTCCGTTGTCGATGGGAAAAATCTGGAAAAATTCGAAACTTCACAGGACCCCATGGGGTCCCGTGATACTTGTCCCTCAAACCAAAAGGGGACAATTCATTTGCTACAAAAAGGGGACATCTTGACTTGCTACCAACAGAGGTAATATATCGAAATGAAAAACCTAAATTAGGCGGCAATAAGAACCTGCTTGAAGGCTCTCCAAGCACTTAACAGGTCGACAAGAATGGCGGGCAGAAGCTCGAAAGTCTGCTCGGTGGCGTTATACTGAAAAACACCTTCCCCCTTGCCGTGATTGACGAGGTAAAACGCAGAGGCCAAATAGGCGGAACGATACTCTTCGTCGCTATCAAAACGATCGTGATCAAATTTTACGCGGCGGACTCCCTCTCCCCAATTCGATCCAAAGGCACTGTTGGCAAACACGACCTGATCGGGTTTTAACTGTGTCACTTCACCCTCAGAGAAAATGCTGCGTAAATAAATTTTAAGATGTCCCAAATTCATTAATATCTTCACATCCTCCGCAGCCATCTCGGACATCGGTGCGTGCTTCCACCCTAGGAGTCCGATCCGATAATCACGCCAAATCCCGGGATATTCTTTGCTGACTCTGCGAAGCTCCTTCGCGTCCCGCACCAAAAAGAAAACCGGGAGAGATTTATTTTCCTGCCGCAGGTCGGATCGTCGATCAATTAATTGTTTCAGCACGATCTCATTAAATTCCATAATCACCGGTGAAAGACGTTTCTCTATTTCGATATCTTTGAACACATCGGGCGCCACGCCAAGGCTTTTGCCTTCGCTAACCATCAACTCGCAAAAATGGCGGAAGACCACATCTTTCTCTTGATAAAAAAATCTCCCCGCTTCCTCAAATGATTTTCGTGCTTTTTCTACATTTTCGGGATTCAATTTCAATCCATAGCCTTGCTGAAAAGGGGCTGTCACGATTGACTCACGCCGCAGTTTTAAAGCGCGGAATAATTGGACAAGACCTCTCTCTGAATCGGTCTTGGGAACATACAATGGTCCCTGACCGCCCAGAAAATAATTTGCATGGGTTTTCATCAACTCAAAAAAAGCACGCTGTTCTTCAGGAATACCAGATATATCTATTTTTGCAAGAAATGCCAGCTTCTCATTGGCGCAGGTAATATAAGATCTGGGATCTTTAACAGATTCGGCAGGATCAAGCTGGAGATAATCTAAAGGCAAGTCATTATAAATCACCATCCAGAATATAAACTCAACAGCAACACGGATTTTCGCAAACTCATATTTTGTTTTTGTCGAATCGATTAGTGCGATTTGGGACATAGCGTCTTCATAATTAGAGCTCAAAAATTCAATCACTCTATTATTTCGCTCAAACAATAACTGGGCTAAAATTTTAGATTCTGCAGTTTCTTCTTTGGTAAGTCCTAAACTTCTGAATTTCTCAAATAATTTCCGGTAAAGAATCCATTTGTCGGCATATTGAAAATCAATCTTTTGCAATTGCAATAGGTACAAGAAAAAACCGTCACTCTCCGGAGTTGTTTTAAGAGTTTTTCCCAATTGATTATCAAACTCTTCATATTTTTCATGCACCAACAAATACCTGAGCCAAAATATTTCTTTCTCATAGAGACGTGGGTCAGGCCGAACAATGCTATTAATTAAATCTTTTTCAATAGGCAAATCCGCCTGTGACAGGGACATTACCTCAAGCCACAACATCTCCTGCCGTCGGGCCTCATCCTCATGTGTTTTTATCACTAAAGACTTAATCTCTTGATCAAAAAATCCCGCCGCAAAATCATAATGCAATCGCGACACTTCGCGCGGCTGCTTCGAACCAGGACGGCTTGCCAGCTCTCCAATTATCCTGTGAAGTTTTCCACGCTCAAAATTAGACAACGTTTTTGAAAAGCTGGATTTGCAAAACATTTCACCCGCCTGATAAGACTTAGCAACCTGATCCTCCGTCAAAATTGGGATAACAGATATTTGATCAAAATAAGATTTTGCCAGAACCGGAATTACACTATGTTTACTTTCCAGAATTTTATTCGAATCTTGGACAATTGAGGATATGTAATCTGCCATTTGAGACACATCATAGTCTTGCAATTTCAGATTGATCACAACCGCATAAAATCGGGCCCAATCACTGACTTCAGGGGTGCCCGCAAGCTGATCCAACTTGTTCGCGCCCTGTTTTAATTTGTCCTGAGGAAGACTCTTTGCTTGATCTTTTACGTCAGCGCCTGTCTGAAAATATTCTTTGATCACGAGCGCCAATTCTTCTTTTGCCTGAATCCCGGCTCTGAGCGCGGCATCAGCAGTTCCAATAATTTTCCGGGCTTCGCTTAAATGGGCTATCGCGGAGTCAAAATTACCGGCGAGAATTTCCTGATCCGCCAGAGCGATTTCGTTTTTAGCGCCGGTGAGTTTTCGATTCTTCTCTTCCTGTTGTTGGCGGCTCGCTTTAGCCTCATACCATTTGACCGCACCCACACCTCCGATGGAAACAGCAAACGCCAATGTGTATAAAGCCGCATGTCTTTGGAGCACGCTACTGATTCGATGATGCCATTTCATCTGCTTCTGTCTCCACGCCATTTCTGTCTCCACGCCATATATTCCATGGCCTCCATGGGATTATCTAATGTTAACGATTTTGAAAATCCCGCGGATTCTGCTGGAAATATGCGGTCTAGACTTTCAGCCGATTTCTCCACGATTTCCTTTCCCTGATATTCCTCTTGCACATGCAGCAATTCATCAATTAAGGCTTTCATATTCCGGTACCGGTTGCCGGTGCCATCTCTCGGTGTTTTTGCCAGCATTTTCATAACAACCGCATTCAAAGCAGGCGTAATATTGTTGTTTTTGGTTATTGGCTCAACAGGTTCTTGGGTCATGATATTGATCATGATCGCATTTGAAGAGGCCCCTTCGAACGGCAGTGTGTTTGTCAAATATTGATAAAGCATAACTCCAAGTGAAAAGATATCGCTAGAGTCTGTCACTTCCTTTGAGTCCGCCACATCCTTAACTTTGGATCCATAAGCCTGTTCCGGAGACATATATTTTGGAGTTCCCAGAATCATTCCGGTTTGGGACAAGCGTTCTTTGGCGCCCTTCTCAAAAGCCAGTCCCAAATCCGTAATTACAGGATCTTTGGAAACGATAAAAACATTCTCCGGTTTCAAATCGCGATGGACAATACCCGCATCATGAATTGTTTTGATTTTCGTCGCTAATTTTATAAAGTTGCTGATAACCTCACCGATCCGCTCTTTGTCCAGAGGAAAATATCCCTGCCGCACCCATTCTTCTAATTCCTTCTTCATGTCAGATCCTTGAAGTTTTTCCATAATGTAATACGGATCTTTTTCCGCGTCTGTCCTGTCTTCGTAAATTTCGGGGATGCTGTTATTTTTGATCGCCTTCATCGACTTGGCTTCGAGTGCGAAACGGGCTCTGGCGTCCTCATCCGCAATCCCCAATATCGCCTTGATCGCCACCCGCTTCTTCGTCGTGATTTCTTCGCCTTCATAAACCGCGCCCATCCCTCCTTTGCCCAGCATTCCAATGATCGTGTATTTTCTATTCGGATTACTGTTAAACGCTTTTACGAAGGGATCATTCTGAAGCACGGAAGGCAATGCCGGATGGGTAGATGAGCTTTGAAATGCGTGAGCGGCAGATTTCGCCGGAAAAGCCGCCTGGGGCGGTACTAACTGAGCAGGATCAAACGCGACTTTAAGTTGATTGCCGGCTCCGAGTGTAAACGAGAATGTGCCTTCTGCCAGTCTCAGCTTAAACGGCAGATCAATGCGAAACCTGACTTAAGGCCGATTGAATAATTTGAATCTGACTGGCCACCTTCGGCTGATTACGCTGCGGCCATAACCGTGATCCGTAATCTTTAAGAATTTGCTCGAACTGTGCCTTACCCACGCCAAGACTTTTGCCTGAGATAGACAAAAGGTCTTCCGCCGATTTGGCCAATAGGGCATCAACCGCTTCCTGCTGAAACTCAGGACTATCCTGAAGCGATTCGGGTTTCACGGTTCCAATTTGAGTGACCATTGGCCGTGGGAAAGCAGTGTCAGCCACGAATAAGCAAGCGACAAGCAAAGCACAGAATTTTAAGCTAAACTTATGATTCAACATTTTCTCCCCAAATCAATGGAGAAAATATAACACATAAAATAGAAATTTGCTGGGCTGGGTGAAACAATGATTGGTGGGTAAGGAAGTTTAAAATAACAAATTATTCGATCAAACTAATACTCAAAAATCTGGTAGCTGAAAGTGGCAACTCCATTTTCTACCCGGTCAACATGGAGCGCCAATCGAGTACGCGTTGACTGTTGATCCACGGTAAACACGTCATTTGTCCGCACTAAAAATGCTCCAGTTTGATTCACACCTTGGAAAACAATACCATCGTCAGTAATAATTCTTTGAAATTCTGACAAGGACATAGAAACAGTGGACTTTTGGAAAAGGCAACCCCCGGCACCCAAGAAAATGGTAATCGTACCATCTGCGTTAACCGTAAATCCGCCTAATACTGATGCGCCAAAGGGCGTGACAATAATTATTACTCCAGTACGTGTAAAATCGCCACTGGTACCTGTAATACTTCCCGATCCGATCATCAGAATATTACCTTCAATCGCTGCCACGTGAGTTAATACAACATTTACAAAATTAAATTGCCCCCTATTGCCTGAAACATTTGGGGAGCTCTGATTATTAGCAATATTATTACTTACTGAAACATTATACAAAGATATGCTGTCCTTGCCTGCCGCTGTATTTGTCTGACAAACAGGAGAATTAGCATTCGTTCCCGTGGGGCTGGCGTTAGTATACATTCCGCTAACTGTTGCGGTAAGCTCAGTAGCAGCTTCACCCTCTTTTTCCTGTTTCCCTTTGCTTTTCGTCATCCTGATAATAATTTGTCCCATCACTGTTCACATGCCCCCTGAGGCCGAGTCGTTGTATAAAATCAAGCCTTCCCTCGCCATGAACCGGCTCTACCTTCGGAAGTTTCTCAGCGTCAGCATTTTTTTTAACATCTTTAGGATTTAAATATTTCTCAGCTTCCTTTGTCGCTTGCCCCGCAAAGGCTTCTGAAAAGAAAGAAAAATGCTGGTTAGATACGCTAGCTGTTTTTATTTTTCCTTCCACCGGGCCAATTTCCACCACGCCAACACTTGTGTTGTTATCGGCTTTAATCTGAACGCCGGTGTCACGATCCGTCAACACGCTTCTCCAGCGGTACTGAACCTCAACCTTGATTGGAACTCCTCGATGAATGGTGACTTTGTCCACTCCAACTAATTCCAGCTTTATGTTACTTAAAATATCATGATCATTCTGGAAGCTCAGCGGCAAGTCCTCAAAGCGCATTCCCCTTGTGTCTGCATAATTTTCAGAAACAAGCTTCATGAAACTGCCAAGGTCATTTTGCGCGTAATAGTAAAAAAGTTTCTTAATTGTAAGAACCGCGATTTCTTCCAGCTTATCACTGGGTGCTAGTTCCTGAAAGTCTTGCGGAGTCACCATCGTTTGGGATGAAGATATATGAATTGGAAGAACGGTGCCCAAAGCGAAGGAAATCAAAACCACAATCGATTTAATTTTATTTATCATTGTAATTTGTTGTCCCGGTTACATGTTGGTGACGCCAAAAAGAGCGTCTTCTTGTTGATCCACCAACGTTGCTTTTCCATCCATAATTTCGAAAACCATTTTGGAGTGTCCTTGTGTCAGCTGCGGCGTGCCGGCAGTCATGGGCTGCCATGACCGCTCCCAATGAATGTTCAAATTCACCCGTCCGCCCTCTTCGACTTCCCGGTCAATCCAGTACTGAATGCGAATCATATTGTAGGTTCGGAAATCACTGTCAACCATGGTTCTAAAATCAACGTAAGATCTCAAATAACGGTCTGAGACATTTTGAAAAAAAGCTTCTTCACGCTCAGCCTGATACATATCCACCAGGTTTTGCATGGCCTGCTTCGCCAATTCTATATTCTTTGTCTCGTCCGCCTTCGCAGGATAATTCACCGCATCAGAGGTGCTTCCAACCTGCGCAAAAACCGGACCCGCCATCAAGAGACCTGCAACGAGGAATAGCGATATTTTCTTAAACATAAAAACTCCTTCTCGAGAATTAATACTTGTATTGCAGACGGATACTTCCGACATTTTCACCGTAGTCATTGACTTCACGCTGAAAATGCTGAACGTACTGCCTCCACCCAATTACAAACATCAATTTGCTCGTAATATCATACTCGGCCGAGAGATTCCATAGATACCGGTCTGTATCCGTATTCTGGAATGACCGGTCGTCATAACTCAGGCCGTAATTAAAATAGACGCGAAGCCGCTTATAAAATTCACCGGTAACTCCCCACTGATAGTCCTTAAAGGAAGTTCGATTCGGAACATCCTCGTAATAATCCCGTCTGTAATCCCAATTAAAGTAAGGCGACAATCGAATGTTATCCGCGATCCAGTTGTAGCTTACGCCCAGCCGCCAGTCATTCATAATTTCGTCGGACATTCCGGCATCATCAATCCGGCGGCGCATGTCATACCCGCCGTTAAGCATAATGTCATACCAGATTTTTTTTGTCGCGTTCACTCCGGCCATCACCGTTCCAACATCCACCGTTCCATTAGTCGTTTTCTGTTCTCTGAAATCTAAATATGGGGTCACAACAAAGTCCTGCATTTTTTCAATGGGTGTCACAAACAAACTAAAACGCGGATTCCAGGTTCGATTGGTCGTAAACGAGGTGTCTTCAAGATTATTACGAATGGTTCGTAACGTGGCATTAGCGGTCCAGCGCGGATTAAACCGCTGGGTGAAACTTCCGTAATAGGCTTCACGATCCGGAAGCGCAGAGCCAGACAAAGCCTGATACCCCGACTCGATTCTTTCGTAATCAAATTTCAGATACGAATTACCCAACTGGGTGCGCTTTTTGTAATCCGTTTTCAAGCTAAACGCGTAGCCCAACGTGTCACCCATCTGAAGAATATTCGCGCGGTCATTCGTCACCGATTTTCCCAGCTCGACATCCACATTCAAATCTTCAATGGCACGCACATGCGTGTTAATACTGCCAAGAACATTGTTCATTTGCGGCACACCAAAATGCTGTCCAATACTGTGCGGGTCATCAAACGTTTGCGCGAAGGAACTGCCCACAGTTAAATTATTAATGAGAAGAAATTTTTTGGTGATGATATCCTGATCAACATGACCGCCCCAAACATACCGGGAATTTTGAATGTAATCCAGCCCTCGATACTGACGGCCGGCAACCGCGTTAATCCGGGTTCCAACTTTTTTGTAATTGGCTTGATAATTGAATCCTTCGACCGCGCGGTTGAAGGTCAAATCCGTAAACCGAGTATAAAAATCGCCAAACTGAAATTGTGAATTGGGGTTATAAACCCGGGTAGTTAATTGCAACAGATGAACGCTGGTGCGTTGATCCACTTCGTTGTCATCTGTTTTTCGCACACGAGCATCAAAATCCCATTTCCAATCTTCTTTAAGCAGTTTACTGCGCGCCTGCGTAACGATATCGGTGTTGTAATGCGCGCCGCTATCTACAAAGGAAAAGTTTTTATTACCATCAACTTGCGAGTAACTGCCAGTCTGATTGATTCGTCCAGAAACGTCGGCATCCAGAATTTCGATATTGGCAAAAGCGTGGCTCGAGAAGAAAACCGCCGCCGCTAACAAGACAAACCCGAGGATTGTTTTGAATTTTATCGTCATCTTCATCCTTACTGCATCAATTTACGTTTTAATTCTTCGAGCATATCCAACACTATTTCTAGTTTGCTCTTCTCGGCAAGCTCTTTAGCTTCCTTCTGGCCATCCGCAAGTTCCTTATCGGTTAATGGAATTGGCTGAGGAACGGGCGCGCCTTGTTTAATGCCAATTACTTGTTGGCCGGCCGGAACTGTTTTTTCATCAACAATATTCCCGGAAGCATCCAGACTTGCAGCTGAAATTTTACTTTCAAAAACGGCAACATCCGTATCCGCGAATGCCAGTCTTTCGAGGCGGAATGCGAACAACGAAACAAGATAAAGGAAAGAAATAATCCGGATTACATTTTTATTCATAATATTTAGCTCTGATATTCTTTCACTCGAAAAGCAGTGCCGCGGGCACCGATGATAGATGTGGGTGTCTTCACTTGAAATTGAGATCCCGATTTTGGTTTTGTGCTCACCAACACATCGCCAATGGCCATATCCAGAAGCGTATTCTGCGCCCCCGTTTTTTCATCCAAAGCAAGATCGGAAAGTTTTAAAGTCGTTCCACCGGCAACTTTTATCATGGAAGGTTCCCCAACCCCTTCAACCGCCAGAACAGCACTAGCGTCTTTTGCCGTGCGAACAGAATCTCCAGTTTTCAGAACGGTTCCCTTTCGAGCGGCGTTCCAATCGGTTTGTTTAGCTCTGAGAAACTCTACTTTTCCTTTGGATTCTACAACACTAGCTAAACGCTGAACTTGGGCGTGGAGAAACGAATTAGATGAGAGAATGAGAAATACAGAAATCAGAAGGGATAAACTCAATGTTGCAACGAAACTTTTCGATGTCATTCTTACTCCTTTAAGAATGTTGCACTAAAATTGTCTGTGAAAATGTTTCGACGGAATGGAATTATACCTTTAATTTTTTATTTGTCCACCTGTGACAAAGTGACACGGTTTCTACCGTTCTCCTTCGAAACGTAAAGGGCATCGTCCGAACGCTTGATCAGTTCTTCCATATTCGCGTCCTGAGACAAACAGGAAACGCCCAAACTGACCCGGACGCTGTAAGTTCCCTTTTCATCTTTATATTCATGACTTTCCACATTTTTCCGAATCCTTTCGGCCACTTGCCCAGCATCTTCCAATCTGGTGTTCGGAAGCATCATAATGAGCTCTTCTCCGCCATAACGAGCGGCAACGTCCAGTTCTCGACCGCTCGCGCGAAACACTTTCGCCGTATCGCGAATCACCAAATCACCGACTTGATGGCCATAAGTGTCGTTGAATTTTTTAAAATGATCGATGTCGGACATGATCACGCATAGCGGTTTATTTTTTGCTTTTGAATCCGCAAACTCCGCTTCAAGAAGCAGTTTGAAGTGACGGATATTGAATAATCCTGTCAGCCCGTCCCGCGTCGCCAAATTTCTCAAGAGCTAAAGCAATTTGTGAATACAATGTGGTCGCGAAGTAATTGGCAAGAATTGCCGCGATGGGATAAACCAGGCTAATCCATATTCCCCAAATCGCGAGGGCGAAATAGGCGATCACGAGATAAATCAAAACCGTAATCAGTGTGAATATCGCACCCGGAACCGGACGTTTCCGGAGAAGTCCCAAACTCGTAATAATTGTCAGAATCAGAAGAATCGCGCCGTTTTCTTTTTTGCCGAGGGGCAAAATCCAATTTTCCTCCAGCAAATTCTGAATCACTGTGGCATGCACGCCAACGCCCGGATAAACCGGTTCAATCGGAATAGGCTTCAGATCCGTCAGGCCAATCGCCGTCAGTCCCACTAAACAAAATTTATCTTTAAAACTTTCCAGATTGATTACCGGTTCAACCCCCTGCGTCATCTGTTTGTACGCTTGAATGGCTTCAACGAATGAAATGTGATGGAATGTTTTTTTCCACGGTCCGTTCCAATTGATCAGCATTTGATACTGGTCATCGATCGGAACCCGGATCATGCTTTTTTCGTGACGTGGAATATAAATCCATTTCCCTTTTTCAACTTTGATCTTTTTGAAATCTGTTCCAAGCTCTTGAAGCACCAGCTCGAGGGCAACCGACGGATACATTTTTCCGTCACGCTCAATCACGAGCGGAATCCGGCGAATGACACCATCGGCATCAGGTTGAATATTGATATGGCCTTCGCCTTTGGCCCACCGCGCGAATACCGGAAGCGGCCGGAATTCTTTTCCGTATTCGATCTTGCCTTTCGTATCCTCGAGCTCAAAAGCGTACGGCAAATAAACAAGGCCGGATGTTTTTAGCGCAGCTTCCAACGTTTGATCATCAATCGCCTCACTGGGCTCTGTGAAAAGCACATCATACAAAATCCCTTTCGGCTTGGATTTAGAGACAACAGAAATAAAAGCGCCGTGGAATTTTCGCGCAAACGGCCAGCGGCCCAGTGCCTGAATAGTGTCTTCGGCAATTTCGGCAATGTTGATTTCAACGGAGGATTTGTGAAATGGTTTTAATTTAAATCGAAGATCATAGGAAAGCAGTTCCAGCGGCTTTAACCCGTCAAACGCCAGGAAAATAAGGACTACCAAACTCGCGGCAAACCCAACAACCAGCTTGAGATCTCCGTTACGCAGCTTGACCATAAGCCCTTTTCCTAAATGTTAGACCTGCACAGAAGCCAGAGGTTCGACTCCGGAATCTTTCACGGCAAGCGATTTCAATAATTCCTGCATTCCTTCCACCCAGCGGTTTTCAAGAAAATATACCCATGACAAACGACGGCGAATATCTTTGGTGTCGCGAACAGCTATGGCCTTCCGAAAAGTGCGCTCCGCCTTGTCAAAACGCTTCTCGTGAATATAAGTTTCCCCAAGCCGGACATAGGCATCCGCGCTGCGAGGATCAATATCGAGCGCCACCAAATAACTTTTTTCCGCCATCAAATATTTTTTCTGCGCAAAATGAAGATTGGCAAGTTCGTACCGGGGCCAAAACGAGTTGGGTTTCATATGAATTAAATCCACCAATTTTTCTTCGGCTTTTTCAAAATCCTTCTTGATATTCGCCAGACGCGACAACGCTATCGTGGCTTCTTCATTGATTGGGTCCCAATCAATAGCGTGCTCATACGTTCTCATCGCCGTATCAACATCACCGTCCCGTTCCGCAAGCTTTGCCAGACGAAAATAAGACTTTAGCTGTTTGGGTTTTAAGCGGATGGAATGCTCGTAAGCCTGCTCGGCCTCTTTCCATTTTTTCAACTTCTCCAAGATCAAACCATATTGATAATAATTTTCCGGCGAATTTGGATTCATTTCCGTCGCAGTCTTAAATGCCTTTAATGCATTATCGGTTTGTCCCAGCTCTGAATAAATCGCTCCCAAATCATGATAAGCCAAATCGAAATCGGGATTTGTTTTAAGAACAGTTTCGTACTGAGCAATTGCTTCATGATATTTTTTCTCCTTCACCAATTCCTGAGCTCTGTCGTATTCTTCGCCCACTTTAATCAAGCGATTTAACGATTCAATGGCGGCAAGCACCTCCGGCTGATTAGGTTTAATCCGATTGGCTTTCTGATAATGTTCCAAGGCCCGTTTATAATCCTGGCGATCTGAAAAAATAATGGCTGAATTGACAAACGCCTCAAAAAAGTCGGGGGCCAGTTGAAGCGTCTTCTGATATTCGCTAATGGCGCGCTCGTCGTTATCAAGAAGCGCGTAGGTCCTGGCCAAATCAAAATGATAAAGCGGTTCGTCCGGTTCCAGATTAACCGCCTTTTTGAAATTGAGTACCGCGTCGTGATACTGCGAAAGCCGGTTGTAGAGAATACCCATACGCCAGTAAACACGCGAAAAATTCGGATCTACAGCAATCGCTTTTTCGTAAACTTTCAGCGCCTCATCATACTCCCCATCATCGCTGTATACCGACCCCAAAAGCAGATATGAATTCACGTCCTTCGGATCAACATCAATGAGGTGTTTAAAAATTTCAACAGCCCCCTTCATATTTCCCTGCTTTTTAAGAATCCATCCTTTCAGCTGAATACTTTCAAGCCGGTCCGGATTAAGCTTCAGCGCTTTTTCTATACTTTCCATTGCTTCCTGCAATTTATCCTGTTTGAAATAGTTGAGTGCCAGCTGATAATGAGCCAATTCCATATCCGGAATGCGTTCGATAATTTTCAGGAATTCACCGGAAGATTCATCAAGCTTCCCTTCTTTTCTCAACTCCATCGCACGTTTGACACGCGCATCTACCTCGATCAAATCCTTAAGTGATTGAATAACCTCCTGAACTTCCGGATGATTAGGCTCGATCTTTAGTGACTTCTCATAAAATTTAATCGCTCCCTGAAAATCATTCAACTTTTCCGAAACAATCCCCAGATTTAAAAGAGCCTCATACATTTTAGGGTCGAGCTTTAGGGCTTCTTCGTAATATTTTCTGGCTTTTTCAAAATTTTCCAGCAAGAAATAGGTGTAACCCAAATCAAATCGATAAAACGCGTCTTTTGGCTCAAGGGAAATCGCCTTTTCGAAGCGCTTTACCGCTTCATCATATTTTCCGATTTTATTCAGAACAATTCCGACATTGCGATAGGCTTCAGCCAAAGAAGGGTCCAACGCGATCGATTTCTCAAAATTCTTCATCGCAAAGTCCAGTTTTCCTTGCTGTACCTGAAGAACACCATAATTGAGATACACGTACGGATTTTGGGAATTCGTAGCGGCAAGCGCCTCATACATCGTATCGGCTTTATCCAAATTGCCAGAACGATGCTCCGCAATCGCGGCTTCCAAATCTTTGTCTTGTTTTTCCAGGGAATCTTGCTGATTAGGCTTGGGTTTAGCCAGCGGCTGCGTTGCCGCAATAAGTGAAGTTGATTGACAAAACAGTGCGAAAATAGAAACCACGCACAGAATAGAAAAAAGTCGGAGTTGAGCTTTAAAAACTTTTGTTAGTTTAGACATGTCCCACAATGACATTAAAGATGCCGGTGGGTTCAGAAAAAGTATTAAATTTGGTGTAGCCAATTCCAGACAAAAGCTGCTTCAATTTTTCGGGACTGCGATAATTTAAATTGAAATTAAGCGTTCTTCTTAAAAACCGCTCGATACCATGGCGCGGTTCGATCGAACTGATTAGTATGGAGCTCGCCGGACTGCGGAATTTCTTAATGCTCTGAAACAACCGGATGACGTTTTCGTCAGAAAGATATTCGATCAGGCCAATCATTTTCACAATTTGCGGCGGCGCGGCAACTTTTTCCTCAACATGATTGGCATCGGAACAGACAAAATCAACGTCCTTCTCCAACCCTAATTCTCGCGCTTTCGACCGGCCCTCAATCAAAGCATCTTCATTAAAATCAAAAAGCTGGGCCTTCAAGCCGTGTAGTTTTGACTTTTCCAGCTTGATCGCCTTCAAAATATTATTCGCTGATCCACAACCGATCGCCAACAAATTAACCGGTTCGTTTTTTCCGTACGCTTCAATTAGTTGAGTCAAAGCGCTAACAACCAATTTCTGCCGATTGCGAAGTGCGGAGGGAAACGCGATATAACGGTCAATCATAAAATCAAACATGCTTTTCGGCGCCGCATCATAATGCGCCAGCATCGACTGCCAACTACCAGGTCCATGCAGATTTGCCAGAATCTGGTTGCGGGTCACCTTTTTAAAAAAACCGACAACACTTGGGCCAAAAATAAAATTCAGCACCGGATTGATAATCAACGTCTTCAACAAACTATCAAACCAGCTGGATTTTTCTAATTTTAATGCTTTGACATCGATAACAACTTCGCTGTCAATTCGAGTAATTTGTGGTGAAATAGCAGGACTTAACGTAACCAATTTCTGAAGGACCTTTCGACTTTCTACAACAAGATTGTGACGATTATCGACCCAAGTAAGTTAAATCTTTCACCCGATCTTACGTCCTATAACAATAAGACGCAACTATAACACCTAATGCGCCAATTACAAGTAGGCCTAGATTTTTGGAGCTTCCAATCGATCTAACAATCGAAGCAAACCGTCAAGAATTGTGAAGGGATGCGGAGGACAGCCCGGGATATATAGATCTACTGGAAGTAGGCCATCCGTCCCATTTTTTACTTCGGGACTATTGACAAAAGGGCCGCCGCTAATGGCGCAAGCCCCGACGGCAATCACAATTTTGGGCTCAGGAACTGCTTCATAGGTTTTCATAAGAGCATATTCCATATTCTTGGTTACGGGGCCCGTAATCATCAGACCATCCGCATGACGCGGTGAAGCGACAAATTGAATTCCGAATCGTGACAAATCAAAAACCACGTTCCCGAGCGCCTGTATTTCTGAATCGCAACCATTGCAACTCCCAGCGCAAACGGCCCTCAACTTAAGGGAACGCCCGAATAATTGTTTCATCTTTTTCTCAAGGCAAGAAGCCAGCTTAAGTTCGTTATCGTTCAAAACAAGATCGGCGCGTTTCGTCGCGGCCAACCGATAATCGGTTGAATAATCCAGTACGCCGGGAGGCAGAGCTTGTTTGATATCCTCATTAAACAGCAATTTCCCCAAATCAACGGCAAGCCCATTCGTAATCGGCCTTCCACGAAAACGTGCGGGAAAAACAGGCTCCTCTTTCGGATACCGACACGTCCGATATCCCTGCTTGATTCTATTTTTCAGAATTTGCCACATAAAATTTTCCTATTTTTTTCTACAAATCATGGCCGGCGTAAGATAAATTAAAACTCTTATTACAAAGTGGAAAATCCGATATTTGCGCACCGCGGACCGCCAGCGACAACGCCGTCCAGTTATTAAAAGAAGGGTCCTTAATTTTATAGCGCGCGATTTGGGAGTTGGAATCCGTTATGGCCACATGAATGATTTCGCCTCTCCATCCCTCCACCATCGAAAGCACCATTTGCCCCCCTTTGAGCGGACCCATCGGAGTCAAAATTTCACCTTTCGGCATCCGTTCAAAGAGTTCCAACAAGAAATCAA
>JACROU010000010.1:17767-21774 GCA_016214265.1 Candidatus Omnitrophota bacterium | reverse complement strand
AAATCATTCCAGACGGCCTGCGGCGTTGTCCGGTCGGTCTGAATGAACACCATGCCGTTCGTTTGAATGCCGTGCATCGGATTGCCGTATTTGAACGCGTTGATGTCGTTGACCGCGACGAATTCCACGTTCTCCAGCTCGCAATGTGTTTTAACGCGCTCTTTAGCGATCGTGAGATAATACGTGGTCGGCAATCCTTTTTTCTCGGAACCGTATTTCGGATAGGCCTGTACTTGCAAATTAAATACTTCCCCGCCAATGCCCGCAAGAATCTTGTTCGTTGTGACGGAACCGTAGCCGCCGACGGAATGTCCGCGCATCGAGAACGCACCTTCCGGACGAATATCCGGGTCATTCGTCACTTTCAGCGCAAGCGGATGATCAATCCCAACGCAGAAATATTCCTGAGGTTTATCTTTCTGCATATTGTCAACGATTGCCAGAAAATCTCCGGGACGGACATCGCGGCTCCCCAACCCCGCGGAACCAGAATAAATTTTAGGCATTTTGGAAATATGCGGATATCCGTTAGCCCCCGCCATCGCATCCGAAAAAGCGGCTTTAATTTCGGTCGTCAGCGGATTGGACTGTCCCAGCGGATTGTCCATGCGCTCAATGACAGAAACTTTTTTAACGTGCGACAGGGCTTTCACAATTTCCGCGCCCGGGAAAGGACGGTAACACGTGATGGAAAGCGCGCCCACTTTCAGGCCTTTATTTTTCCTCAGATAATCCACCGCGGCCTGAGCCGTTTCCATGTAAGAGCCGATGCCCACAATCGCGTAGTCGGCATCTTCAAGACGATATCCTTCCACCATTCCGTATTTGCGGCCCGTTAACGAATAAAATTCATCCATCGCTTTTTTTACCGCCGCAGGCACTTTGTCGTAAAAAAAGCGCTGCGCAATTTTGCCCTTCATGTAACTGTCCTGATTTTGAACTACGCCCGTCATCACCGGGAATTTGGGATCCATGAAATTGCGGAGCTTCTCAGCCGGAGCACCGATGTATTGCTTCATCATTTCGGGTTCGCAAAGAACTACATTTTCGATGGTGTGCGTGGTAAGAAATCCGTCTTGAATGTTGAGAAAAGGAGTGTCTGAATCTTCTGCGGCTCGTCGGGAAATCAAGGTAAGGTCGCCGGCTTCTTGCGCATTTCTAGCGAATAACATGCCCCAGCCGGTGTCATTGACGGCCATAACGTCGTCGTGGCCTGCGTGTACGTTAAGAGATTGAGAGGTTAGCGCTCGGGCGCCAATATGAAATACGATAGGAAGTCTCTTACCGGAAATTGTGTAGAGAACTTCTTTCATTAATACCAAACCCTGACCAGAAGTAAAATTGGTTATTCGCCCGCCGGCGACGGCAAAACCTTCGCAAACCGTCGCGGAACTGTGTTCGGACTCGGGTTCAAAGAAGAAAAGCGTATCGCCCCAGAGGTTCTTCTTACCCTTTGATACTTCAATCTGATAGGCCTGGCCCATTGTCGTCGAAGAGGTAATCGGATAAGCCGCCGCCCCTTGAGTAATATGCGTTTCAGCCCAGGCAACCGCTCCGGCACCATCGGATGTTGTGGGCAGTCCCGGAAAAGGGAATTTTTGTACGGCACCATTTTTCAAATGCTTATCCATGATCGTTTCTCCCAGGCCCAAGTGATTATTTCAAATAAAGTTAAACTGTCAGTAAGAGTTCAAATGGAACAAAATAAAGTGAGGATTATGCCACGACCGGGGCTAAAAAACAATAGCCACCCAAAATTTTAGAAAATTGTGGCGAAATTTGTAACTAGTACGGATATCAGAGGTTAGATTATTGACCGTTACCTTCTTCAGTCAGTCCGGCTTCGTCGAGAACTTTCTCTGCGATGAAAATGGGGCAATTTGCTCGGAGGGCAATGGCGATACTGTCGGATGGGCGGGCATCAATGGCGACTTCCGCACCTTTCGAGTCTGTGACAACGAGCTTGGCATAGAAGGTATTATTCTCCAGATTATCGATGATAATCTGTTTAACCACACCGCCCAATTTTTGGATGGACGATAAAAGCAGATCGTGCGTAAGCGGCCGAGGCAGTTCCACCCCGCTCAGCTTGAGCTTGATGGCCTGAACTTCGGAAATCCCGATCACCACGGGCAGAAAACGGTTCCCCGTCTTTTCTTTCAGCACAATCACCTGCTCGCTGCGACGCTCATCAATTTTAATTTTCGCCAGAATCATTTCGATCATGAGAAAATTATATCATAATTGGTAGGGAAAAAACTCAACCACGAGCTACTAGGAGTCCTGAGCGGAAGAGAATTCTTCGCTGAGCTCTTCGGAGCCGTCGGAGTCTGCGGTGATGATTTGAAGGGATTGTTTGGGGTTGGTACGAACTTTATCTTTGAAGCGTGAGACTTCCATCAGGTGCTTTTGCGCCTGTTTGCCTTTGATGATTTCTTTTTGAATGGCTTCCTGCTCTTCCAAAATTTTCTTAATCACTTCCTGACGCGCGAGCACATCTTGCTCCAGCTGATCTTGTTTCTGCATCAGTTGCTTAAGCTGAGATTCCCGCTCCTGAAGTTCATTTTGCAAACGAAGTCGCTTCTCGACAATCTCTTGCTGTTCTTTTTGGACCGTCACATCCTTAATATGCCGCTGAGCAATCTCGAGCTGATTTTCAAGTCGCTTTAATGTCAGCTCTAAATCTGGAATACGTTTAACCCGCTCAGATAAATCAAACCCGATACGTTTCAATTCTTCATTTTCCGCTTCAAGAGCACTGATTTTATTGCAAGCCTGTTCAAAAGACATCTGACTGCGATCCAGTCGGCCCGATAACGATTCGTTCTCAGCCGATTTTTCATCGAACAGGGCTTTGAGCTCATCCAAATTCTTTTTGGTTTCCGTCAAACTGCCGAAAAGCTGTTCAGCCAGCTTGCTTTTTTCCGACAATTCTTTACGGAAATAGGTCAGCTCACCCCGAGCCGCATCCAATTCCTGAGACGATTTCTGATACGCCTGGCCCACCGCGGAAAATTCGGACGTCAATGACTCAATCTTGGCTTCCAGAGCCTGACGCAAATCAAGCCCGTCTTTACGATCCTTCTCCCAGCGCAGGCGGAACTCCGTCGCCTTCTCATGCTCTTCCCGGAAAAGTCCGCTCACCCGGTTAAATTCCTTCTTTAAATTCTCCAACTCACCCAATTGACGGTCATAAACTTCTTTCACCGCATCATACTGATCCGACTTTTCTTTGTAGCGTTTTTCGGACATCCGTTTTTCAACTTCAAAACGCTCGCGGATAAAATCCAGTTCCTTCTTCAATTCATCCAGCTGCTGCCGTTTCGACTCCAGCTCTTCCTCGGTTTTCGCGAAACGACCGCGGAACTCTTCGACAATCTGATTGGTCTTAGAAATTTTTTCGTTAAGCTGATCAATCACCTGCTCACGACCTTTGATTTCGGCCGTAAAACGGACTTCTTCGCACTTCAATTCTTTTTTCAATTCTTCGTGATGAGCAATTTCGGCTTGTGCGAATTTTTGATTGAGCGCGGCGATCTGTTGTTCCTTCGCCTGTTGCAAGGTCGTGATCTGCTGTTCCTTATTCTGATTCAATGCAACGATCTGCTGTTCTTTATTCAGAATGATTTGATCACGGCCATCAACTTCTTTGCGCAGCTTCTCAATTTCCGAATCTTTTTTATTAGCCAGACCCGAATAATGTTTTACCGACTGGCTTTCTTTGGCTAATTCCTGTTTAAACCGTTCCAATTCCTCTTTGGAATGATCCATTTTAGCGCGGAGTTCCTGATACTGATTTTCTTTCCCGGTCACGTCCGTCGATAAATTGCGAATTCGGTACTCCAATTTCGATTTTTCTTCCTGTAATTCACGAACCCAACCCTCGTACTCGATCTTAGCTCCTTCAAACTGCTCCCGTTGCGATCGGTATTCGTTAATTTCTTTTTTGAGTTTATCGTAATCCTTTTTCAGGAGGCGGAGCTCTTCGTTTTCTTTCTGGGCATCCA
>JACROU010000010.1:0-17744 GCA_016214265.1 Candidatus Omnitrophota bacterium | reverse complement strand
CATCCAGTAGCAATTCCTGAACCCGGGATTTTTCCATCTCGAGTTTTTTAGTTTTGTCTTCCAATTCCTTCAAAGATTTTCCAAAAACAGCGGCCGGGGATGGTTCTGACACCGGAGCCTTTTCTTGACGAAGCTTTTCCACTTTTTGTTCCTTGATCACCGGAGGCTGGTGCTGGGCTTGAGGCTGAACCTTTGGCTGCAACGGTGCCGCCTGCTGTTGAGGCTTCGACGCCGCGGTCACATTGTTAATCGCTTTTTGTGTCATGGAACTACGCAGCGCGCCTTGACGGATGATTTGATCGAGCGTCGGCTCTTTCGGCCATACCGTACGGAAACATTTGCGCTTCACGAGGGTTTCGCTGGTGATCACAACATCCAGTCCGGAAGCAATGAAAACATCTTTGATTTTTTCAGCGGAATCTACCGAGATGGAATCCAGAAGGATAATCGGGGTATTTTCGATAAGTTCGCGTGCTTCTTCGAGACTTACCGAAAAAAATATCTGTAATTGCTGAGCCGCAGTGCGTTTTTTAACTTCCTCTTGCAAAGGATTTAAAATGACACTCCAGCTGTCCGCACTGACACTTTTATTGAGATTTTTTAGCCACATGTTAGCAAGCAATCTTAATAGGATTTATATGGAAATTTTTTGGGCAACTTGTGAAATATAAGGCATTTCCCAATATTCATTCATCAATACTTTAACGATTCCAATCAATGAGAGAATGCCCAGAACAACAAACGCCAGACTGAAAACAACTTCACCAATCGCCGGAACAGATTTCAAAATCGCTGCGGCAACTTCCAGAATGAAAATAACCAACCCCTGTTTTCCATGAAATACAGCGAACTTGTTTTCCTTTTTGAGGATCAAAGGCACGAGGCAAAGAACGGAGATGTAACCAATTAGCGCGAAAAATTTTCCGTCCTGAATGACGGGATCAATGTGGGTGTCAGATGATTGAGAGCCGGATGAGTGATTCGTCTTTTTTTCCATAAATTCTCCTCATTAAAGACTTGCCTAGAATTGGTGGATTATACCGGGTAGCGAGGATAAGTCAAGGTACGAAAAGCGATTGCAACTAGGCCTTCTTCATTCCGGCGTTCAACCCAGCCGCGGATGCCTCCTGGGCAATGTAATTGGCGTCGTAGGACTTGGAGAGCATTTCCTCGTAGGAAATAAGGCCCTTTTTATGAAGCTCCAAGAGGCTAGAGTCGAGAGTCATCATCCCATACCGGGCCCCAGTCTGAAGCTCGGAGGTGATGCGGAAGGTCTTCCCTTCCCGGACCAGATTCCCGATAGCGGGCGTCATGAGCATAATCTCGAAAGCAGCGATTCGCCCCTTGCCATCCGCTCGCGGAAGCAGCAATTGCGAAATCACGGCAACAATGGAAACAGACAGCTGACTTCGAACCTGATTTTGTTGACTAGTTGGAAACGCGTCGATGATCCGGTCCACCGTACGTGCTGCGCCGGTCGTGTGCAACGTGGCAAACACCAAATGTCCCGTTTCCGCCGCAGTAATCGCCGCCTCCATCGTGTGCAGGTCACGCATTTCGCCGACCAGAATCACGTCGGGATCTTGACGAAGGGCCTTGACGAGCGCCTCGGAAAATGTCGTCACGTCCACGCCGATTTCGCGTTGATCCACCACCGCTTTTTTGTGCGTGTGATAATACTCGATCGGATCCTCAATCGTCAGAATGTGACAAGCGCGTTCTTGATTGATTATATCCAACATCGAAGCCAACGTCGTTGTCTTTCCGGAACCAGTGGGTCCGGTCACCAAAATCAAACCGCGAGGCTTGTTGAGAAGTTCTTTGACGTTCGCGGGAAGTCCAATTTCCGCCAAGGTCATAAACTTATTGGGCAATTGGCGAAGCACCAAACCAAAATGTCCCTTCTGACGGAATGCGCTGACACGGAAACGAGCCAGATCTTTGTAAGCGAAACCAAAATCCGCTCCGCCCACATCCATAATTTTTTTCATGTTCGATTCGGAAGTAATCGCACGGACATAGTGCTCGGTATCCTCAGGAATCAGAGGTTCACCTTCCAAAGATTTGAGGATTCCGTGAATGCGAAGTGTCGGCGGGCGCCCTACCGATAAATGAATATCGGAGGCGTTGATCTCAACACACTTTTTGAGAATACTTTCAAGATCGATACGCATGGGCATCCTTTCCCTGGCTTTCTATCAATCCCTTAAAGCAGCGATGAGAGTTTTGTTTCAATCACATTTTTCGGCACAGCACCGACGATTTGATCAACGGCTTTGCCGCCTTTGAAGAAAATGAGTGTCGGAATGCTCATGACTTGAAATTTTTGAGCTGTTTCCATATTTTCATCAACATTCAGCTTCATAATCTTAGCTTTGCCCAAATAATCTTTTGCCAATTCTTCTACCACTGGCCCCAATTTTTTGCATGGCCCGCACCATTCTGCCCAAAAATCAACGAGAACAGGTTGATCCGTTTTCAATTCTTTCTCAAAACTGGCGTCTGTAACTTCTAAAGCATGCGCTGCCATCACACACGTCCTTTCTTTTAAATGTAACACATCTTTTAATATTGAGTTCTGACCGGCGTTATTGTGACATACTTGTCAACCAGCGGAACAAAAAAATTCATCACAAGAATTCCAAAAATAACCGCCTCAACCGGACTCACATAAAATTGAAATAAAAGCGCCGCCAGTCCGGAAAGCGCCACAAACAACATCCTCCCCTGAATCGTCAGAGGAGTCGTGACGGAATCCGTCACAAAAAACACCGCAGCAAAAATGGCGAAGCTTACCGGCACACCCGCGAACATCATCGGCAAAAACAAAATGGCGCTCTGCCAGAGAATTAATCGTTTAAATACAAGATAAATTCCTGCGGCCGAAATTGTCACGATCGAAATAATGTTCTGAATCAGCGATGCCTCACCAATCATCATCGTCGGGAAAAGAAAAAATAATACCGCGAGGCCAAACAACGTCACATTAAATCGATTGTTGGCCAGCCCACCTGACAATTCTCTGGCAACAAATATTGCGACAAAAGTTCCCGTCCACACCATCCACCAGGGCGCAGATGCCGGTAAATTCAGTCCTAGCAACAGCCCTATCAAAATGGCGCTTCCGTCCCAAATCCGGACAGAGCGATTAAATAGTTTCTCGGCGGCAAATTCAAAAATAATCGCGGACACTGCGGCGTGAACGATCACCCAGAGTGATTGGAATCCGGAAACAATCACCGCTCCGGCGATCACGGGAACAAGCGCCAAAATCGTCGTCCACATTTTTCCGGCAATCGAATTTGAGGCGCGGATGTGCGGACGGCGCGTCACGATGAGCGGTTCCTCCTGCTTAATCGTCCGGAAATTCTTTTTCGAAGACGGCGCGCTGGAAGACACAAGTTTCACTTTGTTCATAATGCCTCCCTCGAGCCAAGAACTAAATCCATCACGGGAATCTTGGACGGGCAGATGTATGAACAATTTCCGCATTCGATGCAATTTTCGGGATGAAAACTGGAAGCACGGATTCGAGGCGAATTCATCACGGCTTCAACAATCGCGGCGGAATTGACCGAAACCGGACACACGGGAATGCACTCCCCGCATCGAATGCACGGGGCGGCTTCTTCCAAAATATTTTCTTCTTTCGGAAACGCGAGCACTCCGCAAGTGGCCGGAATCACGGGCACGTCCAACGTATCCTGCGCGACACCGGTCATCGGACCATTCATGATGACGCGCGACGGAAATCGCAAAAAATTACCACATTGCTCAAAAACATCTTTGAACGAAGTGCCGAAACGCGCCCACACATTTTGAGGCTGCATCACGCAACCACCGGCCACGGTCACGACCCGTTCCAAAAAAGGTTTTCGGAATTTCACAGCTTCAAAGAAAGCAAATGCTTGAGGAACGGAAAAAATAGCGGCTCCCGCATCTTGCGCTAAGCGCCGGGGTTTATCCAAAATTTGCGCGGTCAGTTGAATATCGAAGCCTTGCGGGTATGTACTTTTGAGCCAGTGCAAACGGATTTTCTGAATTTTATGCGTAAACATTTTACTCGCGAAAATTTCATAACACTGCCGCATGTCTTCCGAAATCGCGATCACGGCTTCCTTCGCCCCCGAGGCGCGCAGCAGGAATTCGACACCGCGGAGAATTTCAACGGGCTTATGTTGCATCAAAAGATAATCCGCGGTGAGGTACGGTTCAGACTCCGAACCATTAATAATCACGATATCCGTGGAATCAAGATTAGCAATCCCATTTTCGCGGGCGATGTAGCGCAAATCATCCGCCAACATCGATTCGATTTCGGAATCCGAACGCTCGCGGCCCAAATCCTCAATCGAAGCATCTTTCCCGTCCGCTTCAATATCAACCGCCAGCACTTGGCCACACTGAGGATGCGGTCTGGGTTCAATCGCCGTCACCGTACCGCTGGTCGTAGCGCGCAGCGGCAAAAGTCCGTTCGTAATTTTTTGTCCGCGAAGAATGTTTTCGCCGATCGAAACAATGAGTTCCGAGCTCGCGACAGGAATGACAATCCGTTTGGGTGTTTCGCACACACGGATTCTCGGTTCGGAAAGGATGTAATCTTTATGCCCTTCGAGTCGAATTCCGGATGGAATTTTCATAAAATTTTTACACGATCCAGCCACCGGCGATCACTTTGCCGCTATCATAAAACACCGCGGCCTGCCCGGGAGTTATGGCTTCCTGCGGTTCATCAAATATCACCGTGGCCTCGGCAAAATCGGACCGGCAAATAATTTTAGCGGATGCCTCCTGGTGCGCGGACCGGATTTTCGCATTCGCGCGAAAATCAGAACGCGGTTCCAACTGCCAATTCAACCGCTCGACGCGGAACGTCTTTGATTTCACCTGAACCTTGTCGCCCACAATCACTTCATTCGTCTCGGGACGAATGTCGATCACGTACAGCGCGTGTTCGTGCGCCACGCCCAACCCGCGGCGCTGGCCGATCGTGTAATTGAAATACCCCTGATGCGTTCCCACCAATTCCCCGGCGGCCGTTTTGATCACACCGGGTTTGGCGGCGAGCTCGTAATTCTTTTCCATAAACGCCACGTAATCGTTCGAGGGAATAAAACAAATTTCCTGTGAATCGGGTTTATCGTGAACCGAAAGTCCGATCTCTTTGGCAATTTGCCGGACTTTTTCTTTGGTGAGTTCGCCCACCGGAAGCAGAAGATGTTCCAGCTCTTCCTGTTTTTGCACAAACAAAACGTAGGACTGATCTTTGTGATTGTCGAGGCCCCGCTCGATGAAATAGCGGGAGGTATTCGCATCATGGCCGACACGGGCATAATGGCCAGTGGCGATAAAATCAAATCCGAGTGATTTTGCTTTTTTCCAAAATCCGCCGATTTTGATCTTTTCGTTGCAGGCCACGCACGGATTCGGCGTCCGGCCCTTCCGATATTCTTCGACGAAATAATCGATGACGTCGCGTTTGAAAATCTCCTCAAAATTCATGACGTAATAAGGAATCCCAAACCGCGCGGCAACGGCGCGGGCATCATCCACGCCGCGCGTACCGCAGCAAGAATTTGCATTTTTCTCATCGCAGTCATTCGGGGCCCAAGTGCGAATCGTCGCGCCGGTCACGTCATAACCCTGTTGTTTCAATAGATAAGCCGCGACGGAACTGTCTACCCCGCCCGACATCGCGACCAGAACTTTTTTAGCCATTGAACAATTCCCCGAATATTTTTTTCAAATCCACACGGTCTTTCATCGTCTGCTTTAAATTTCCGTAGCGCAAATTTTCCACGTTCAGTCCTTCAATTTTCGGCACCATCCCCAAAATCGGAACCCGGCTTAAATCAGAAATAATCCGCGGACTTGTTTCTTCGTCGAGCGAGAGAGAATTCTCGTTAAAATTATTAAAAATAATTCCCAGAATATTTAAGCCCCGGGATTTTGCCGCATCGATGGTCAAGAGCGTGTGATTAATCGTTCCCAGCGCGGTTCGCGCAACGATAATGACCGGAAGTTTGAATTCCTGAATTAGGTCGGACACAAAATAATTTTCCGTGAACGGAACCATTAACCCGCCAATTCCTTCCACAATCACAAATTCAAAATTTTCGTGAAGCTCTTCGTAAGCCCGGATAATATGGGAGGTGTCGATGGGGCGCGCTTCATGGCGGGCGGCAGCCAGGGGCGCCAGCGGATTACGAAATCGAACCGGATTAGCCAGCTCATGGCGCTTGCCTTCACTGGCCTTCAGCAAAAAAAGCGTGTCGTGGCTCAGCAGTTCACCCTCGTGACTGAAGCATCCCGTAGCCACCGGCTTCATGACGCCCACGCGGATCTTTTTTTCGCGAGCAACCAGGGCAAGCCCCGCTGCAATTACGGTCTTACCTACTCCAGTATCTGTGCCGATAATAAACACGCCTTTTCGCATAAGAATTTGTAATTATATAGAAAGCTCTTCAATTTGTCATTCCGCGTATTAGGTGCCAGGTTCATGAACCTGGCACCTAATTTCTCTAATATATAAAGGATGATTTATGGAACTCATTATTCTACTGATAGTTGCGATACTTGTGAGAATTCCTTTCCTCTTGCAGGCGGGAAGTCTCATCGACTTTGATGAAGCCACGTTTGCCTTAATGGCTAAACGAATTCTGGGCGGCGAAATTCCTATTTACATTTCGGGGCACTCCTATTCCGGAAGTTTTTGCTCACTCGTTATGGCGCCATTCATCGCTCTCTTCGGCCACACCGCACTCGCTATTCGCCTCACATCGCTCACATTTTTTCTTTCCTTTTTCACCGTCAATTATTTTTTGATGAAGCGAATCGCCAATCGGACCGTGGCGATTTTCTCATCGCTGTTTTTTATTCTGATGCCACCCTCGGTGATGGATGTCAGCATGCGGGTTTGGGGCGGACACGCGGAACTCTGGCTCTTTCAAGCCGCGGCGCTCGCGCTTCTGGCCAAATATTTTGACGGACCGCAAAAATTCTTTTTCGGCCCCCTGCTTTTCTTTTTTGGCTTGATTGTCGGCGCGGCGCTTTGGGTCAGTGAGTTCTTCCTCCTCTTCCTCATTCCCTTTCTGCTTTATTTCCTCTGCCGGTTCCGTCAGCCGCAAAGCGATTCTTTGTTCCGATGGATTTGGAATTTTGCGAAACTCGCTTATTTCCGTCTGCCCGGCTGGCTCCGGAAAGTATTGATCGCGTGGCATATTTTCCTGGCCGTGTTTATTCTCATTCATCTTACGGCCGTCTTTTTCGCGAACAATCCGGCAATTCCTCAAAAATTCTTCAAAATTTTTGGCGCGATACCGCCCTTCCAGATTAAAGTCATGAAGAAGTTGTTTCTTGCCTTCACGCTGGAAGTCCTCGTGGTTTACTTCATGCACTCCCAGCCGTTCTCGAAACTGTTGATGCTAAGTAATTTAGGCCCGATGTTTGGCGGATTATTGGTAGGTTATTCACCCGCGATCTTATTCAATCTGGCCGGAGGCAAAGGACTTCGGATTTTTCAGAAATCGGGCGCCATCAGTTTTTCAGAATTTCCGGCGCGGCTTCAGCTGATTTTCACCCAAAAAATTCCGCAATTCCTGCTGGGCCTGGGGGACGGATTTTACGTTCATCCGGATGCCCTTTTAAAAACAGGATGGATGGTTTTCGGTGCCATCTCGCTTGCCGCGATTGTCATCACGATAATCTGCTATTGGAAAAACCTCAAAACTCTCGTTTGGCCCAAAACCGGAATCATTAGTTCCTACGTCTGGATTTATTTTCTGATTTTGTTGCTAACCATCAAAGCCAATATCTGGAGCACTCTTGAAGCCGCGCGCTATCTGGCTCCGGCTTACATCGGCCTTGTGGGAATCCTGGCGTTTTTCCTCGGTGAAATTGTCTGGAAAAAATTCAAATTAACCGCCGTCATCCTCACCTTATTGATTCTCGCCTCCTTCGGATACGGCAATTACATATTTTATCGCGACATCCCGACGGCACGAGCCGCGAGCTATTCAGAAATTTTGGATTATCTCGCCTCCCAGCAAATTCGCGGAGGACTCGCCTGCCGCACGCTGTCGCATATCCTTACCTTTTTATCCGGCGAAAAAGTGGTGATGTCAACGTATCTTCAGCCCGAACGGTACAAGCCGCACGCCGATTACACCCTCCCGCTTCATCGGAAGGCTTATATTTTTGAAGCTGACGACAGTACAAATGAGGCTTTCAGAAAAAATCCGGATTTGTTTTCGAAGGTAAAAGAAGAAAAAACGTTTGGACCGAATGTGGTTTATATCGTAGAAGAATCCGAAGAGCCAGACGGCACCTACACGGCCCGCCAGCACAAACTGCCAATTTATTTTTATCTCAACAAGTGACACTGATAGGTGCCAGGTTCATGAACCTGGCACCTAATTTACTGCAAAGTGTCAATTAGCCTGGAATTGGAAAATTTTCGTCAACGACAAACACACGGTATGTCTTGAACGTGTGTGTCTCGAGAGGTTTAAACGCTGGATGAGCCGCTAGATATTCTTTTTCGTTGGTTGAATCTGCCGGAAAAATCAATGCCCGTCGTTTCAAGCCGGACACAAATTCCCGGTAGGCCGGACGGCGCATCATGCCGACCAGCGGAATAAAAATTTGTTTTTCATCGCTGTAAAAATTAACGCGATAGGAATTGTCATAATCAAAAATTCCGCCCTTGAGTCCCTTTTCTTCCAGAAAACGCACCAGACCGTAAATATCCTCGTATTGAAAATGCTTGAGATAGGCCTGATGGGCCTGAATATTAAAAAATAAAAATGGGATGATGAGTAACGCGCCGGCGCCTTTTGTCTTTTTCATAGCGGCGGCAAGCAGGGTTCCGGCTGCAACCGCGCTGACCCAATAAAACGGCGTCAGATAACGATCGGCAAAAAGCGAACTCACGAAAGTGATCACGAGAACCACCGCTCCCAAAAAACAAAAAAAGACACTCGCTTTTCTGATCCCGTTCCGGTGTATCCACGCAAAATAAATCAAACCAGCCACAAACAGTGCGATGATGTAGTATTTTCCACCCCACAAAGTTTTGGGAATCAACGAGAGGAAAAGCATCTGGAATTTCCCCGCCAGCTGACTCACCGGGATCATGCCTGATTTATGAAGAATGCGGTAGCCGCCGTGGCCAAACAGGTTGTACCAGATGGCCGGTAAATAGCCGATCACAAATCCCGCGATAAGCCCGGACCAGTCACGCGCCCACTCCAAAAGCTTTCTCCAGCCTAACACGAGAAAGGCCAAGAGTACCGCCTCCCCCGAAATCAGCCACAACATCAATTTGACAGTTTTCCACTGAAACGCGGGCTTGCCGGTGCCATGAAAAAACATCCCGATTTGCTGAAGAACATAGAAAAGAATGAAAACATGAATGGCATAGAACGGAATCTTGAGCCAAATCGGTAGTTTCGCGTCCTGAAGCAACAGCACACGGACAGGATTTAACTTCCCATTTTGTTGCCAGAAAAAAGTCATGAGACCCAAAGCGGCCAGATAGCAGATGAAAAGTGAGTTTACCCAAAGCGCGATACCGAGCGTGAGACCGAGCGCCGCCGGATAAATCCCTCGCTTCCCGTCTTCAAACACTTTCAGCCAGAGCCAGAATCCTAACGCTCCGAAGAACAGAATTTCCGAATAACCGCCGAGCGCGCGGACACTCTCTTCCATCATCATCGTGGGCGCGACCAGAAGAATGATGCTGGTAAAAATCGCCGAGCCGAAACCGAGAACCCGCTTGATCAGGAAATAATTGATGGCGAGAAAAAGCTGGTAGAAAAAAAATCCGCCGAGCTGAATGGTGATTCCGTTCATCCCGAAAATAAGCGAGAGCACCGCTGTCACGTAGGCTTCAAGCACTCCCAGATAGGATTGTCCCCAATAATAAATAGGAAATTGACCGTGAAGAATGTGTTTGGCCATGAGACCGAACATGACCTCGTCGCCGGGAAGCAAGGTTTCGCGGGCAAAAATAATCGGAAGGCGAAGGATAACCGCGATTACCAAAATCGCGGCAACGATCAGTCCATCAACAATGGCCGGAGGACTCAGTTTCTTCACGGATACATTTTTCTGTGACATTTAATAATTCCTCGAGTAAATTTTCCGCGATTCCAAGAGGCGGCATCAACACAATCACATTGCCGAGAGGCCGCATAATAACACCGTACTTCCGGGCGCGCTTACAAACACCGATGCCACGCTTTTCCGTAAGATCATACGGTTTTTTTGTGGATTTGTCTCGCACAAGCTCAATTCCGGCCATAAATCCGACCTGCCGGACATCACCCACGTGTTTTAAAGCGCGGATTTTTTCGAGGCGATGTTTCATCAGCGCGATTTTTGGCTGGAGTGTTTCGAGAGTTTTGTCTTCTTCGAAAATTTCGAGATTGGCCAAAGCCGCGGCGCACGCCAGCGGATTGGCGGTATACGTGTGACCGTGAAAAAAAGCTTTAAACTCGCCGTAATCGCCAAGAAAAGCCTCGTAGATTTTTTCTTTCACGAGCGTCGCGGCAAGCGGCAAATAGCCGCCCGTAATCCCCTTCGCGACGGCCATGATGTCAGGCGTGACAGATTCTTGATCACACGCGAACATCGTCCCTGTCCGGCCAAATCCGGTAGCGACTTCATCGCAGATCAAAAGAACATCATACCGATCCGCGAGTTCGCGGATTTTCGTTAAATATCCAGATGGCTGATCGATCATGCCCGCCGCCCCCTGAACGAGCGGTTCGACCACAATCGCGACTAGTTCCTCGTGATGTTTCGCGACAAGATGTTCCAGCTCTTGGAAGCATTCCCGTTTGCAGGATTCTTTTTTCAGTCCGAATTTGCAGCGATAGCAGTACGGTGAAAAAGCACTGTAAGTTTCAAACAAAAGTGGTTTGTACACTTGATGGAACAAATCGATGCCACCTACACTCACGGAGCCAATCGTGTCTCCGTGATACGCCAGCTCTAAATGCACGAATTTATTTTTTTTTGGACGGGGATTTTTTCGAACCTGCCAATACTGATAGGCCATTTTAAGCGCAATTTCCATCGCCTCGGATCCAGAATCCGAATAAAACACACGCGCGAGCCCGCGAGGCGCGCTTTGAATCAATTTTTTGGCAAGCAAAACCGCGGGCACATTCGAAAGCCCGAGAAACGTCGAATGAGCCACTTTGTCGAGCTGATCTTTCACCGCCTGATTGATTTTCTTGATTTGGTGGCCGTGCACATTGCACCACAAACTCGACACCCCATCGATGTAGCGCCGGTCCTCCGTATCGATCAGATAACAATCCTCCGCCCGATCGATAACGAGAATTTCCTCATCCGTCCAATCGCGCATCTGCGTGAACGGATGCCACACATATTTTTGATCGAGCGCTTTTAAATCTTTAATCGCGGTTTTCATATTTTTTTACCTTCTGAAGTGCCAATAAAAGCTTACGGACATCGTCATCGTCATGCGCGGCGCTGATGACGAGGCGCAGGCGGGACTCTCCGAGCGCAACCGCTGGCGGACGAATTGCGGGAATGAAAATTCCTTCGTCAAGCAGGGCTTTTGAAATCCGAAGCGCGCGCTCGACCTCTCCGATCATAATGGGAATAATGGGCGATTGGGTTGGCCCTACATTAAATCCGAGGTCTTTCACCAGCTCTTCTTTCACCGCATACGTTTTCCACAACAGTTTCTCGCGAAGTTTTTTCTCGGACTCGATCAAATCCACCGCCATCTTCGCCGCGCGGCATAGATGCGGCGCGATCGCGGTCGAAAAAATAAACGGACGCGAGAAATTGACCAGGTAATCAATTAATTTCCGTGAACCCGCGATGAATCCTCCCTGTACACCGATGGCCTTCGAGAGCGTTCCGGCTTGAATGTCGACTTGATTCCAAAGCCCTTTCTCTTCGACAAGCCCGCTCCCCTTTTTCCCAAAAACACCGATCGCATGCGCCTCGTCCACCATCAGCATCGCGCCGTATTTTTCTTTCAGATGAACCAGCGTCTCCAAATCCGCCAGATCGCCGTCCATGCTGAACACGGAATCGGTCACGATCAGTTTTTTTTCAGCAGTCAGACTGGCAGCCAGAATTTCTTCCAGACGTTCGTAATTTTTGTGCGGGAACACGCGAAATTCCGCACCGGACAGCCGGCACGCATCGATGAGCGAGGCGTGATTCAGTTTGTCCATCACTACCAAATCGCCTTTTCCGACAAGAGTGCTCACGGCAGCCAAATTAGATTGATAGCCGCTCGGGAAAATCAGCACCGCCTCGGCGTCTTTAAATTCCGCGAGCCGTTTTTCGAGCAATGCATGATCCGAGGTGTGGCCATGAATCAGCTGAGCCGCGCCTGAACCCACGCCAAATTCGCGGATAGAATCGATCGCCGCCTGCATGACCTGAGGATGATGACTGAGTCCTAAATAATCGTTACCGCCGAAGAGAATCACTTCCCTTCCGTCGAGCATCGCGTGCGTGAATTTTCCAGACTGGGCCAAATCGCGTGTGCGCAGAAAGCGAAATCCGCTTTTCTTTTTTATTTCCTCAAGCTCTTGGTCCCAAAATTGAATGTTGTTCATTTATTCCTTCATCACAATTCCCGCGAAATGGCCGCCGAACGCCATGGAATAGGTCAGCGCGGTTTTCACTTTTTTCTCGCGAAATTGATTCGGCACAAAATCCAGGTCGCATTCCGGATCCGGATAATCCAGATGAATCGTCGGATGAATCCATTTTTCTTTGAGCGCAAGACAGGTCGCGATAAATTCAACCGCCCCGCTGGCACCAAGCATGTGCCCGGTCATCGATTTCGTGGAACTCATCGGAATCCTGTCCGCCGCGTCTTTCAACGCATGCCGCAGCTCACTCACTTCGTAGCTGTCTCCGTCAGGAGTGGATGTGCCGTGCGTGTTGATGTAATCCAAATCCTGAGCCGTCAATCCTGCTTTTCCAACGAGTCGTGTGACGAGCGTCGAAAGTCCGTGAGCCTCGCGCACGTGATGAATCAGCGAGGCGCCATCCGAGGCGTAATGAGTCGCCACCGCCTCGGCAAAATAAGGAACTCGGCGCGCTTTGGCGGATTCTTTCGACTCAAAAATCACGACACCGGCTCCCTCGCCGATCAAAAAACCGTCGCGCAATTTGTCGTACGGACACATTCTCCCCTTTCGCGAATAAACTTTCATATTATGGTAGCCAGCCAGCAAAAGCTTCGTGATGCTCGCATCCGTCGCGCCGGCGATACAATAATCCACCTCGCCCTCGGCGACCATCCGAATCCCCTCGATCATCGAATAAGTTCCCGTCGCGCACGCCGTCGAAAAACATTTCGCCGGCCCCTTCACGTGATAACGTTTCGCGATCCACTGCGCCGCCATATGCGGCGGAAAGCTGGCATAAAAAAGTGCCGTGTGAAGCGCTGAGGGCAGATAGTTCCCGTATTTTGACCGCGTCTTTTCATAAGTCACCATGCCGCCCTTCGATGAGCCCATCACAATCCCGATGCGGTACGGATCAATTTTCTCGAGTTCCAACCCGGCATGTTTCACCGCTTCTTCCGCGGCCGAAAACGAATATTGGATAAAAGGATCGAGCAATAAAGTTTTCCAGCCCGGCCTAAATTGCTTCACTTCACAGGCCAGCTGGACTAAAAACTCGGACGGGTCGAAGCGCGTGATCACGCCTTCGCCGGAACGGCCTGCGCGTAACGAGTCCCGAAATTCCCCAAGCGAATTTCCGATCGGCGATATCACGCCCATTCCGGTAACGACCACAGACCGATAAGGTTCCTGGAACCTAAGTGCCACGTTGAATTATCTCCTTGTATCGTAATGAAAAATCTGTCCGCTGATTTTTTTCACATGATCCGACATCAGGTAGGCGGCGAACTCCGCGACTTCATCGGAATCCGAAATCACGCCCAAATAGCTTTCTTTCCGGGCTTTCTCGTGAATTTCTTCAGGTAAGTCGTGCGTCATGTCACTCATCAAATATCCGGGCGTCATCGCGTTGACAAGAATCTTGTTCTCACCAGCACCCCACTCCGCAGCCATTGTTTTGGTAAGCGCAATCAGTCCCGCTTTCGTGGCCGCATACGCCGCCTGGCCAAAATTCCCGCACAAGCCCGTCCGGCTCACCACATTAATAATTTTGGGAAGGCTCGATTTTTCAAGAAGACTCAGCAAATCGACACTCATTCGAAATACCGAAGTCAGATTCACCTCCAAAGATTCGTCCAATTCGGATTCTTCGAATTTGGCCATCGTGTGATCCCGCGAGATTCCGGCGTTGTGGATAATTCCGTCAAGACGCGGAATCTCTTTTTTGAGACGTTCGATAAACTGTTTAACAGAATTTCGATCGGAAAGATCGACGTGAAAACCGCAGGCGCCCAGTTGTTCCAATTCGCGCGCGCGATCTTCGTGCGTGAAAAAGGTGAAAATAACGCGGGCTTTTTCCCGGTCAAAGGTATGGACAAGGGATTGCCCCAACCCACCGGTGCCACCTGTAATGAGGATAATTTTATTTTGAAGAGAGACTTCCATTGGCTTCGGGAATCCGGTATCCCGCCCGCTCCATCATTTCACGGTCGCGTTCGACAGGACCGCCCGCAGTGGTGAGATATCCGCCAACAATGAGACCGTTTACGCCGGCCCGCATCGCAAGTTCCTGATAAGGACCCAAATTGACTTCACGCCCGCCTCCGAGTTTCAGACAGGCTTTGGGAAGAATGAACCGGAATACCGCAACGGTTTTAATCACTTCCATCGGTTCAATTTTTTCAACGTGTTCCAGCAAAGTTCCCGGCCGTGGATTCAGAACGTTAATTGGCATCACTTCAACATCCAATTTTGCCAGCTCAAATGCGAGCGAAAGACGATCTTCGCGCGTCTCACCCATTCCCAAAATACCGCCGGAACAGACTTCCATTCCCGCTTCGCGGCAATTACGAATAGTCTCAACGCGATCTGAAAACGAATGCGTCGTCACAATTTTTGAATAATAGTCGGGAGAAGTTTCTAAATTATGATTGATGCGCGTAACGCCGACTGTCTTCAACCGCTCAAGGCGATCCTTTGTCAATCCGCCGATCGAAGCTTCCAGCCTAAGTTTGGTTCGAGTATGAAGAAGTTGGAAACCTTTCATGACTTCTTCAAATTGGTTATCGTTGAGCACGCCCATCGCAGTCACAACGCAAAAACGGTCCACACCGCGCGCTTCCGCGGCTTGTCCGGACGCCAGAATTTGTTCGGGAGTCAACATTTCATACGTATTCACGTCGGTTTGATAGTGACTTGATTGAGAGCAGAACCCGCAATCTTCCGTGCAATTGCCGCTTTTCGCATTCACCAGAGAACACAAATCTGCGTCGACGGAAGAAAGTTTTTGTGTGATTTCCTGGGCAGCATTGATCAAATGATTGATGGTATCCCGGTCTGAGACCGGAATTTCGATAAGCCGGCGTGCTTCGTCGCGAGTGATACAGCCTCCATGAAGAACTCGTTCCTTAAGCCCGTTGATAAATGGAATCATGATTCTCCTTTTAAAGTCCTTCTTCGCCAATAACCGTTTCGACAATAACTCCTTTTGATTTAAACTCGCGAACCGCGTCCTCGATATCCTGCGGATCGCCTTCAAACTCAACGGTAGCCTCGCCTGAGGTCGGTGTAATTTTCGCGCGGCGAATGTTGAGCGTCAAATCATGATCGCGGGCAATCAAAAACATAATGGGTTCTTTGATCAGCATACTGGGAAAAACCAGTTTGAAAGATTGTTTAGACATTTATTTTGAGCCTCCCGCAATAGCCGGCACGATCGAAACTTCGTCACCGTCTTTAAGCGGCGTGGCTTCCTGTTTGAGGAAACGGATGTCTTCCTCATTCAAATAAACATTCACGAATCTGCGGATTTTTCCACCGTCGTCACAGATCCGGGCTTTAATGCCCGGAAAATTCTTTTCCATGCTTTCCAAAAGTCCCTTGATATCCGCGGCCTGAACTTCAACTTCTCCTTTATCGCCAGTAAGTTTCTGAAGTGGTGTGGGTATTCTTACTTTAACAGCCATGATAGTCTCCTTTATTTCTTAACGACTTCTTTTTTTTCCGGAAAGTCGACGCGCTCTTCGAACGAAGCCAGATTGGCCTCGATCACATGCGGCCGGCCTAAATGATGCGCGATCGCTTCCTGAGTTTTTAATCCCTGCCCTGTAATCGAAATCACAATCGACTCGTTACGTGGAATCACACCTTTTTGAATCAATCGTTTCGCCGAGGCGAGCGTCACTCCTCCGGCAGTTTCAGTAAAAATTCCTTCCGTCGCCGCCAGCAATTTAATGGCTTCGATGATTTCCTCATCGGTCGCGACCTCGGCCGCGCCACCGCTTTCCACGATTACGTCACGGGCATAATAACCATCAGCGGGATTTCCGATAGCCAAACTTTTCGCGATCGTTTTCGGCTTCACCGGTTTCAACACCTCGGACTTTTCCTGAATCATCGTCGTAATCGGCGAACATCCGGCCGGCTGGGCACAGTACATTTTGGTTTTCACCGGACCGATTAATCCGAGTTTCTCGAATTCTTTGAAAGCTTTCCAAATTTTAACGAGTAAACTGCCGCTTGCGGCGGGGGACACCAAGTGCATCGGCGTTTTCCAACCCAGTTGCTCGGCGATTTCGAACCCGAATGTCTTCGACCCTTCCGCATAATACGGACGAATGTTCACGTTCACAAAAGCCCAATGATATTTCGACGCGATTTCAGCGCACAGACGATTCACCTCATCATAATTGCCTTTCACGGCAACCAGATTGGGTTCATAAACCAGAGAGCCAAGAATTTTAGCGACCTCCAAATCGGCGGGAATAAAAATGAAACGTTTAAATCCGGCTTTCGCAGCGTGCGCAGACACAGAGTTAGCCAAATTTCCGGTGGACGCACAAGCCACGGTATCGAATCCGAATTCGCGGGCTTTTGATAACGCAACGGCTACGACGCGATCTTTGAACGAAAGCGTGGGATGACAGACGGTATCGTCTTTGATGTAAAGTTCTTTGACGCCGAGGGCATCAGCGAGATTATGTGCCCGAACAAGCGGAGTGAATCCGGAATTGAGCCCTACCGTGGGCTCCCCGTCAATGGGAAGAAGCGGACGATAACGCCAAACACTGAGCGGCCCTTTTTCAATTTTCTCGCGGGAAATGGCTGATTTAATGGCCGCATAGTCGTAATCCACTTCCAGAGATCCGAAGCAGAATTCGCAGACATAAATTGAAGACGTTGGATACACCCGACCGCATTCCCGGCATTTCAATCCACGAACGAAAGTCACGTAAAACCTCCTAATAAAAAAATTGCCTCATCCGCATTGCTTGCGAAAGAGGCTTCAGCTGGCTCTCATTTTCCCTGGCTCATGTCTCCAAGTCAGGCAGGATTTGGCACCTAACCATCGCTCGCCCCGCGGCTTACGACTGGCTGCCGTGGCTTCAACGGGCCTGTGCCCTCCGCCACTCGCAATGAGGAAGAGCGGGAGTATATCGAAGCTACCCCCGCCCGTCAATTCCCATCTTCTCTTTTGTAGTAAGCTAATGAAATGTCCCCTTGTTTTAGCAAGTGAAATGTCCCCTTCAACCTTAGGCTATAGTGTGCATCAAAATCTAGATGTCGGGAGGATTTACGATGCAATACTCTATGGCCGCCACGGTGAAGGCTATG
>JACROU010000037.1 GCA_016214265.1 Candidatus Omnitrophota bacterium | reverse complement strand
GCGCGCCCAGGAATGCGTTGGCAATAAATCCGTAGGCCACCATGTTGGTGTGAATCATGCGAATTCGGCCGGGAGACAGCAACTCAACGCCTGGGAAAGGATAGTAATGCAGAAATTGAAGAGCAAACAGAAATCCGCTCGACATGCCCACAATGAGAAATACAATGCCCGCGATAAAGTGCGCTTTTACCAGCTCCTTGTCGACAAGTGGTCTGGTACCGGCTACCTGATTCATATTTTATTTCCTTCTGTCAGCGTTGCCTGATCTGCTGTTGGTTTTGTTCCTGTCTCAACTTGCGCTTTTTTCTGCGCTGCGTCCCGCTCTTCTTTTTCCAAACGGGCCGTTTCATCTTTGGCAAACCGCACACTTTCGTCTTCCATCTTTTTGATATGATCTTCCCGCTGTTTCAAATCATCATTGGTCACAAACTTTTTTCTCTGTTCGGTAAGCGATTGCACGTAATAAGCCATTCCCCACAGATCCTCCTCGGAAAGAATCCCTTTCCATGTCGGCATCGCCGTTCCTGAAATTCCGTTGGCAATGGCCTGATACAAAGTTTCCAGCTCCGTTCCTCGTTTGAGCGTATCCCACGTAAAGTCAGGCGGAGTAATCGGATTTCCTTCACTGTCGGGCTTGGCTTCGGATAAAGCAATGTTTTGCCTGAGGCCGGCAATTGGCGGCATTTGATACGTGGCCCGGGCCTCATTAATTTTCTGGGGGCTCCAGTAGGACGGATGACAGCTGTAGCAGGCGGCGATACCATGATAAGCAATTTCACCCTTCTTGATTCCCTCTTCGCGCCGGCCGGCAAAAGGATCTTCAGGAATTGGGGTCGAAATTCTTTCACCTTCTTCTTTCCACCTGTCTGGAGCAAAAGTCTTAATGTAGGCTACCAAAGCCCAGCGCTCCGACTCCGGCAGTAGTCTCCATGTCGGCATGGACGTCCCGTGCAAACCGTTTGCGATAGAATTATACAGATCCTGATCGGTCGGGAGTGATCCGGAGGGACGCGTGCTGTTACGAAACTCGGCGAGCATGAAATTCCGAGGTTTGGGATTCAGAAAAGAGGCCGCAACCCCCTTACCGTCTCCTTTAACGCCATGGCAGCCGATGCAATAGGTATCGTAGGATTTCTTCCCTTTAATGAGAACCGCCTCTTCATGTGACATGCCAAAAGCGGGTATTTGGGATTCTGCGGGCACATTCGCGGGAAAAGCCTTGTTTGAAACCGCAACGGTAATCGCGATAAATACCAAAGTCATCAGGCAGAAAACATAATTCTTCTTCTGTTGCATTTTATTTACCAATTGTTAGAATTCCGCAGCAAAGTGATGTGGCACTTTTTAACTAAAAGGTATCCAGTACTTATGATAAACGAAAATTTTTCAGAACTCGACTATTTTTTTTTAAACGATCTCCTCACTCAAGACGAGCGGACTATCCGCGACACTGTGAGGCGATTCGTCAACGATCGTGTTCTTCCTATTATTGGAAAGCATTTCGAAGAAGCTACGTTTCCCTCCCCGCTAATTCCCAAAATCGCCGAGTTGGGCCTTTTGGGTGCAAATCTTCAGGGCTACGGATGTCCGGGCGTAGGTGATATCGCTTACGGACTGATGATGCAAGAACTCGAGCGGGGCGATAGCGGACTCAGAAGTTTTGTTTCCGTTCAAAGCGGGCTGGTCATGTTCCCCATTTTTCAATTCGGCAGTGAATCCCAAAAAAAGAAATGGCTGCCGGAACTGGCCTCGGGCAAAAAAATCGGCTGCTTTGGTTTGACAGAACCCGACTCAGGCTCTGATCCCTCCAGCCTGCTCACCAACGCCAAGAAAAAAGGAAATGCGTTCGAGCTGAATGGCGCTAAAATGTGGATCACGAACGGCACGGTTGCGGATGTTGCGGTTGTTTGGGCGAAACTGGACGGAGAAATCTGCGGATTTTTGGTGGAAAAAGGAACGCCCGGATTCAGCGCGCCGGAGACAAAAGATAAATATTCGCTTCGCGCTTCGGTGACTTCGGAACTTATTTTTGATCACTGCGAAATTCCGGAAAAAAATTTATTACCAGGCGCCAAAGGACTCAAAACCGCGCTGGCCTGCCTGACTCAAGCGCGTTACGGAATTGCCTGGGGCGCCATCGGAGCGGCTCAAGCATGTTTTGAGACAGCTCTTCGGTACGCGAAAAACCGCACGCAATTTGGGAAACCCATCGGCGCCTTCCAAATCACTCAGGAAAAACTGGCTAACATGGCCACAGAGATCACAAAAGCTCAGCTTCTCGTCTACCGGTTGGGCCAATTAAAAGAAAAAGGCGCGGCTACGTTTGATCAAGTCAGCATGGCCAAACGCAACAATGTTGCCATGGCCCTCGATACTGCCCGCGTCTCACGCGGCATTCTCGGCGCCAACGGCATCATGGGCGAATATGGCATCATGCGCCACATGATGAATTTGGAATCGGTTCTCACCTACGAAGGCACGCACGAAATCCACACGCTGATCATCGGCGAGCGCCTCACCGGCTTACCTGCGTTTCAATAAAATCCAACGTGGCACTTAGGTTCCAGGAACCTTAGTTATCTTCGATAAGAAATGCGGACTAGGGATGGGTGTTGAAACCATTTGAAGCGGAGGCACAGATCGGTCCAGAAGGCCATGACCAGCGCGCCCCACGACAAAACGTGAACTTTCAACGAAGGCCGGCCGAAATGTTTGTTGATCTGGCGATAAAGCTCTTTGGCTTTCGCGCGAACTGCTTTCGTCGGACCCAGCAATCGAATCGAGAGAAAAATGGGAACAGCGTCCAGAATATCTTTCCGATAACTTTCCGCGCGGCGGCGGAGCGCTTCGCTTTTTTCCTGATATAATTTTTGATATCCCAAAAACCAATTTTCGATCGAGCGCAAAATCGAGGGGCCTAATTTTTCAAAATCGGTCCGGAAACAACGCGCCTGAATTTGCTGAAGATCTTCCGGGGACAATTTGGGATGCTGGATCATGCCATAAAATCCTGTGCAGCGTTTGTAGTACAACGCGCGGTCCTGAGCCAGGGCACTCACCAATCGTTTTTCCTTCACAATCCGATCATAAAACGGCGTGCCGGGAGTCGGACCGTAAATCAGCGTCTGCGTAAATGTCGGATGAAGGCTCAACAATTCTTCCAGCTCAGAGCTGATAATTTCCGGAGACTGATAATCAAACCCGATCACCATCGAAGCCAGAATGACGATGCCGTGATCACGGAGATCTTTGAACAATTCCTGCGGATTCCGACCCTTCTGTTTCTCAAAGTTGGAATGCTTACCCTCGTAGCCGATCCAAAGCCCCGTAATGCCCATCTCAACCAGTTCTTTCACGTCGTACTGCGACAGTGCTTTGATGCTGGAGAATACGAACATCGACGGCGTGATCCCCTCCTGGCGCACCAATTCCAGAAAACGCCGCGAGCGTGCCTGATTCAGCAAAAAGTCTTCGTCGAGGACGGTGAAATTCATTTTCGGATTTTGGTTCAAATATTTCTTTATGGTATAGAAAATATCATCGCCGGTGGGTAACAGCCGGATGTGCTGACGCTTGAAAAAGTGCGAGGTACAGCAGAAGTCACAGCCGTTCGGACATCCCAGTCCCGCGAAAATCATTCCGTTCTCGCCGAAAGGCACCGAGAAAATTTTGAGGCGATTCGTGATGACCGGGTGATCATACGGCATTTTCTTTTCCGGTTCGCCCAACAACCTTCGGAGGTATCCGATACCTTCCTCACGGCAGATAAAATCTCCGTAAGGATTCAGCTCTTCATCCGTCAGCACGGTGCCGTATCCGCCCAAAATAATTTTGCTTTTGGGTGAGTATTTGCGGATCAAGGCCGACATTCTCTGCATGTGATGCAGCGTGGCCAGCACGAAGGAAATGCCGACGTAGTCATAACCGTGTTTTAATTCGCGAATAAATTCCTTTTCGGAAGGATATTGAAGGACAGTCGTGGGCGTGTCGAGATTGTGCGCGATATATTCCAGAGAGAAATGATGAATCACGGTGCGTAGGCTGAAAATGCCCTGCGCCCTCGTCACCTGACCGTGAAGAAGTTCGTATCCGACAGATTTCGAATCGCCGAAATCCTCACCCAAAGGACGACAAACAGAGGTTAAAAGAAGTTTTCTCATTAAGTTTATTATTTTTTCTCGAGCTCAAAATCTACTGTTTGCGTTTCGCCCGCTTTGACGCTGACAGGTTTCGTAAGTATTCCCAATTTTTCGTGCCAAAGCTCCAGCGTGTAATCGCCCGGCGGAAGATCTTTGATCGTAAAAGAGCCGTCGTCACCCGTGATGGCATAAAACGGATTCGCCATAACGTGAAGATAGGCCGCCATCCAGAAATGAACATCGCATTTCAGCTGCATCCCCATTTCCGGCTTCGCGAATGTCTTTTTGGTCTTCATCCCCTTGAGTGGCTGAGCCACATTAAAAGCCTGCCCCTCTTTTGACGCTCCGCGTACGTTGTGCAGCACCTCATCATTATTATGAAATTCCACTGGCTGTCCAACGCGAACAGCAGCGCCGTGTGGAGTAAAAATACATCCGTTTTGCTCAATGATGACAGGATCCGTAGGGGCGGGATAATCACCAGGGACATCTTCCTTGATGCGTACAAAGGCCCATTTTACAGTATTGTCTGGGTTAATTACAATATCTTCATTTACCGGCATTTTGTCCTTATGTGATGCCGCACATGCCTTCTCGGGACCAAAATTGATCGGTTGAGGTGTAATGGCCTCGCCTTTGTAAACAACTTTTCCCGTAATAGTCCCCCCGCCGTCCGCCATCGCAGATGAAAGGAAACTAAAAACGATTCCCGCCAACATTAAGCCGAAGAACATTTTCTTAATCATGAAACAACGCCTCCCTTTGAGATTTGTATTTTGGAAAGTTCTGAGAATTCGTAAAAGGTTCCCTTTGTCTTGTTAACCCAGGCCTGAGCAGAATCCCGGCTTGAAAACGCCAGCAAGCCGTCGCCCATCGGCGTCAAAATATCTTTACTCTGCACAAAAAACGCCGAGCGCGCATTCACCCACTGCCGCGTATCAAAATCGTGAACCCACATAGTTCCACCGACGGACGGGTTTTCCTGATGGTAACGAAGCAAACAACTGATGCTGTCGAATTTCACCGTAAGCTCAGGCGAAACAATAATGGCGGCGGCAAACGGCTCTTCATTGATAATCATGCGGCAATCACTGCACGTGTCATTGCCGTAGCGGATATGCGGCTCAAGATTCAAGGCGTTATTCCCGCATCCGATCAGCAAAAAAAGAAGTCCGGCGATAAAAATTCGCGTCATAAAACACATTTCCTTTTGAAAACAACCAATGATAACACCAATGGTACAACAACCCATAAAAATAAGAAACCGGCAAAGAACCAGGTTGCTCCGCTGCCGAAAACCTCCATCGCATAAGTTCCGACTCCGCCCAAGCTTTCCAAATCACCGTGCAGAAGATTGATCACCGCCAATCGGAATACCTGAACAGGATTAAGAAAAGTAAACCACAGCAGGACTCGCGGAGCCAATTTCAGCACCATCGCCGTTCCCATCATGCCCAAATCACTGATGAACAAAAGCAAAAACCACACGAAAATGGCGCCTCCGATAGCAGTCGCGCTTTTGTGATTAAATACCGATAAACAAAATCCGAGTCCGAGCGTCACCAGTCCAAGCAGCAACGTGAATCCCACCAAAATCAAATATCCGGCGACATTAGCCGCGCCGCCGTACCATCCGATCACCATGCCGCTTAATCCGAAACCGAGTAAAAGCGAGCCGCTCACCGCGATCGCGACACCCAAATATTTTCCCACGAGAATTTCCGACGATGTCACGGGCTGCGCCAGGAGCATCAGCAAGGTTCCGTGCTCCCGCTCCCCGGAAATGCTCACCGCGCCGAGCACGAGTCCCATCAGCGGCACAATCAAGAGCACCAGATTGAGAATGCTCGCGGCCGTTCTTCCGAACCCCGCCACACCGAAATTGCCGAGTCCGGAATAGCCAAACAGACAAAGTGTCAGAGTCAGGCCTGAAAAAATAACGGAAAGCAGAATAAACCAGCGATTGCGCCGGGCATCCTCGATTTCCTTCCTCAAAATAATTCCGACATTCACAAGATCCATCAATCGCCCCTCTCAATTGGTCCGCCGGCGGACCAATTGGAGGCTCCCTTGCCCAAATGAAGCACCACTTCTTCCGGCGAACCCTCGATCACTTTAAGCCCCTGATCCAGAACGAGCACCCGGTCGGCCAATTTCCACACTTCGCTGGAACGGTGTGAACACAACATCAGAGTCTTCCCCATTTTTTTAAGACGCTCGAGCAGGGCGATAAATTCACGGCGGGACTGAACATCCAAATGACTGGTGGCTTCATCCAGAAAAATAATCGGCGGATCCGACAACAGAGAAACCACCAAAGCCAGCCGCTGTTTCATCCCGCCCGAAAGCGCGTTCACTTTTTTTTGAACGGAGGCTTCCAAATCCCATTCCTTGAGAAGCTGCTTCGCCCGTTCTTTGCTGACCCGGCGAAGCCGTCCAAAAAAACAAATCGTCTCCCAAACCGTTTGATCGTTGTAAAACCGGATTTCCTGCGGCACGTAACCGATCTCGCGCCGCACGGCTTTTCCGGCCGAGCGCACATCAAGCCCCCAAACATTCAATTGGCCCTCAAATGGAATAATGCCGAGCAGCGAGCGAAGCACCGTCGTCTTGCCGGCCCCGTTCGGCCCCCACAACACCAGCGTTTCTCCCTGTTTCACCTGAAAGCTGACTTGTTTCAGCGCGTGGACTTTTCCGAAATTTTTTGTGAGTTCGGAAACTTGAATCGCGATGTTGGATTCTAAAGTTGAAGATGTCGAGGTTGATGGCATTGGTAGTCCGTGTTTTAGGTCCGATCGATTCCTGATTGTAAGCCCCAAAATGGGCAAAAACAACATCCCCGAAATCATCACAAACGGCCATGATCGCTTCCCGGTTTCAACACGCACCTCGGGCAAAACCGGATTCGTAAGCGGGGCAGCATCCTGGAACCGGGACTGAGGCGCAAAAACGGGAAACGTGGATGAGGCAAAATCAATCGCCTGCGTGGACGGACTGGCCGAAAAAAGTTTGAGAACGGGATACCGGTCCACCAGTCTTTCGAATAGCTTTCTCGATTGATACGGTCTGTCACCCGCTCCGTCTTGATTCGCATCCACACCGCGATAATCACTCCAGAAATTCCCGTTCCAGTCATTCAACATCGTGGATCCCATGCCTTCGATAATCACCTGTTCGGCGTTTTCGACAAAACTATTTTCCTTAAAATGATTGCGCTGAGAGGATGAAAGCAAGGTAATGCCGATATCATTAAACGCGATCAGATTTCGTTGGTAATCCCCCGTTGCCCCGTCAAAGAACATCCCCACCCGGTTATTCGCGATGATGTTATTTTCAACTTTAGCATTGCTCATATCTTTCAAGCCGATTCCAAATCCGCTGGGCCCGCGATTATTCAGAATCCGGTTCCCAAGAATTTGAATGCGCTCACTGTACATCATATAAACACCCACGGAATTTCCGGTGAACATATTATTTTTCACCGTGGAATCATCGCAATACATGTAATGCAGGCCGTAACGACCGCCTTCAAAAATATTATTTTCAAGGAGCACGTGTTTTGAAAACCAGATCACGGCGTCGCGGCCTTCCGTCGTGTGATTACCGTCCAGCACCACATCATCGCTGTACCAAACGCGAATCAAATCGCCGCGGCGGGCCTCGGGAAGACTTTTGCCGTGAAGTGTATTGCCGCGTAGGGTCGACTTCGGCGCGCGCTTCAGAGAAATCCCGAAAAGAACGTCATCCAGGCGATTGTCTTCCAATAAAATGCCGGGCGCCTCCGCCACAATTCCCGTGTCCTCGCCCACGAGGGAATTGCCGCTCCCGCGAATCTCGAATCCCCGCATCTCAATGTTAGGCGCCCGGAGATCCACCACGGTTCCTTTTCCCCCGCCGTCAATCACGGGGAAATTTTCTCCGACAAGTTTTACCGATTTATCAATCACCCACGGGCCGTGATACACCCGGCCGCCGTGAACTCGAATCGTGTCCCCGGGTTCGGCAATGGCAAGAGCATGCTGAATATCCATCACCGGACATTCGGTCATCACATCAATTGTTTTAGCGATGGCCGAAGAAGATCCGAAAAGGACTGAAAGGCCGATAGCGAGGGGAATTATTTGATGCGCTATTTTTTTCCCGCCGCCGAAACGCAGAATCGAAGCGACGGAAGCTAACAATGCCGCAAGAACACTGAAATAAAATCCGATTTCAAACGATGAAATGGATTTAAACTGACCGATAATCCCTTTCCCGAAAAGCGTCGGGACAAAAGGTTTGATGGAAGAACTTAACGGAGCATGCGGATCCAGGTGAAGCCCGTAATCTCTTAACCAGAGAAAAAGGTCTAGCGCGAAAATGGAGGGAAAGAAAATAGCCGGAAGAATAAACAAAATCGACCATCGGCGCCGCAAAAAAAGTGCGACAAGAAGCGAAAGTGTGATGGTTGAAATACCCGCAATCGCAACGCTGCGCTCAATCTGAGCGGCTTTGCCCAGCATTTTCATTCCAATATAGTGATTCAACATGTCAATTTCTTGAACATCGCCTTCAAGATGATTGACAAATATCGAAATGTTTAATCCCTTCGGGTACTGCGGAGCGATGACGTGAATTTTCCAGTAAGGAAAAACGAGAGAAAAAAGCAGTAAAATAATTCCCGCCACAAGCAATAGGCTCGTCAGTAGGGGCGCCTCGCGAGGCGCCCTTACTCCCGTCTTTTTTTCCATGAACGATTCCCAATCCAGGACCAGGTCTTGATTTTCAAGACCTGGTCCTGACATAAACTATTCCGCAGGTTCTACCATCAGATAACCCATCATTTCCAGATGCAGCGCAGAACAAAACTCCAGGCAGTAATACGGAAACACGCCCGGTTTATCGGCGATAAAATCAATATCCACAGTCTCACCCGGTTCCATACTGGCCGCAATGTTATAATTCGAAATGTTGAAACCGTGGGTGGCGTCGCGGGTTCTTTCCATGTTGGTGATGTGAAGCGTCACGTGATCGCCCTGTTTGACCTTAATATGTTCCGGATCAAAGTGACTGCGCAAAGCGGTCATAAAAATTTCCACATTGTTGCCACTCCGCACGACCTTGCTTTCAGTAGCCGCGGTATTACTCTTCGATTGCGTCTCCGCGTTCCACCCAACTTCCGGATACACTTCCCAGGCTTTGATTTTGTCGGCCCTGACAATTTGAGCGTAATGCGGCTCCGCCATCCCGATCGGCATATCGTACAGAAGCTTCATGTGATCTCCGGTTTGCGCGATGTCGATCAGCTGAAGATTCTGCGGCAAAAGCGGTCCGATGTTGGGAAACCGGTCCACCGACCATTTGTTGAGCGCGACCAAATAATTCCCGTCCGGCTCCACTGTGTCGCCCTGAGCCACAGCGATATGCCCCACGTTGTACGAAACGGGGATTTTGCTCACCAACGTCCAGGGTTTTTCCGGGGCTTGAAACTTATCGTCGCCCAACGTCCATCGGGCAACGGCGCTTTCCAGAAACAAGCTGGTGTACGCGTAACCGTGATTGTCAAACTGCGTGTGTAGCGGTCCCAACCCCAATTCGACCTGCGCTTTTTTCACGGCATCGAATCTCAGAATCGGAATGCCGTACGGATCCGTGCCCTCATAATCTTTTTTCTCAATCGCCTGCTGGATCAAATCGATGGCGTAAATCGTCACGTGCGGATCCAACTTGCCGCCAATCACGATATGCTTCCCGCTCGGTGTGATGTCGACTCCGTGCGGACTCTTCGGCTCGGGAATAAAATAAAGAAGCCCTTCCGCAGCGGAAACATCGAGCGGAATCACTTTCATCCCGTTCACGACTTTGAACTTGCCCTGCTGCACTACTTCTTCCGCTTTCTTCCAATTAATCACGTGCAGATAATCCATATCCCGCTGAGACACGCCGGCCTCAAACGGAGGATTTCCTTCCTCAATGCCCCCTGTCGCCATTTCTGTATTAAACGAGTTGATGAACACAAACCCGTCGCTGGGCCCTTTTCCCGCATCGGCTAAATCCTGCCAGTACGGAGGCAATTCAAGCGCGAATGATTTTTCCCCATCAATACGGCCTTTGGCCCGGTCGAATTTCCAGAACGTAGCCAATCCGCGATATTCTTTTTGATAATCTGAAATCGGCGCGTATTTGCCTCCGAGCGGAACTGAAAATTGCGTCGACTCCACCACATATTCCGTGTTTGGCGTGACAAACGCGGCTCCGTGATCGTTATTGACTACGGGATTATCCACAATCTGCTTCGTTTCAAAATCCCGTAAATCAATTACCGCTAAACGGCCATTTGCTTTATCCCCGATAAACAAAAACTGGCCGTCATATTTTCCGTCTGTTTCACTGAGGCCGGGATGATGCGTATCCGCCCAAGACAGATCTTTGGGTTTCTGTCCCGGAATAGTTTCTGTTTTATTGACCAGCGGATTTTCTTTCACGCCAAATCCGTATCCCTGCCATGACTCCGGCTCAAACACGGCAATCACTCGAAGCAGTCTCATCGAAGGAAGGCCTATCACCAAAACTTGTCCGCCATGCCCACCCGACGCAAACATATAATATTCATCATATTTCCCGGTTGGCACATACGTTGACAGAGCGCCAAAAACATCATCTGGGCTCAATCCTCTCTTTTGGATAACCTGCATGGAGTCCGCAGGGAGTCCAGGCGCCTGCACGGCGCTGACCTCCTTCATTGCGGGCTTGCCGAGAAAAAACAAACCTCCCGCAAAAATCACCGCGACCAGCACGGCAAACCATTTCCAGTTTTTAATGCCCATTTGATTCATGCCTCCTTTTTAATGTTGAAACATGTTTGCTTCTGCCAGAAGTTAAATCCATTAGATCTTGAACCGTAACCGACTTTAATTCCCGAACCACACTTTCTTTTATCCTAATCCACTTGTTATGCATCACACAGGATTTCTTGTTCTTGCATTTTCCCGAACTCATCATGCATTGATCTAAAACATCCTTACCATCAACTGCGCGGATCATATTTAACAGCGAAATTTTACTGGGGTGGACTTTTAACGTGTAACCACCCCCCGGGCCGCGCGAAGCCTCTAAATAACCGTTTCGAACCAACGATTGAAAAACCTTCCGGGTATACCATTCCGGCAACCGGGCCTTTCTGCAAATATCCTTAACAGAAAAACACCGCCCCTCTTTTGAGGCATTCACAAGCGCCAATGCGCGGATTACGTACTCACAGCCTTTTGAATACAGGCGGAACATAATTCAGATTCCCTTCAGACAGAAACGAATAAACGTTCAAATTATGGATACTAACATCCACATTATTATCATACATTTCAAGAAGATCAAAAACTGTGACGGTGATCACATAATGTCAGAATATAAATATGGAGGGAAAACTATTTTTCGTGCCACAAACCGATATAGTCACGTCCGGGCGCAGGCACCCATTTCATCTCAATGGCTTCATAGTTACAAGGTGAAATGCAATGCTCCTCACTTCCGCAAAGAATCGGAAGCGTGAGAACAACAACACCATCGACAACCTCTAAACATTTTGGCGTACATGCTTCAACGCATAAACCACAGCCCGTACAATTTTCTTTTTTTATTACGGGCAGCCATTTGTAAGTTTGCTTCATGGATTTGGGTTTTTCCGGTTACGGCAGAAACTTCTCTATTTTTTCAGCAAGCTCTTCCTTCTCATCGTCATGGAGTTCACGATCGATCACTTTATACACGCTTTCACTTTCAGACTGATTGTGACTTCTGAGAAGGAAAATAAGATAAGCCCCTGTTTCTCTGATTTTTTCAAAAATGACGGCGCGGTCGCTTTCCTGCCTTTCTTTGGAAAGCTCACCGATGAGATTCTCAAAATTTTTCAGGTTGTTCTTAAAATCCAAATGTTCCGCATGAAGAAGATAAATTACCGGCTCAAGTTTCGGCACGTGAGATTTTAAATAAGGGAAAAGGATTTCTTCTTCGAACTGCATATGCCCGGCATGCTCCTGGCTAAAAAACTTAAGCACATCTTCGGCCTGCTTTAGGTTTTTGCCCAGTGACAACTTGCCTTCGTAACGCAGATTGATTAACAGATCACGAAATTGATCGGTCCTCTGAAAAGTCTCATCGTGACTTTTTTCGAGTAATTGAACCACATTAAATTCTTTTTTCTTGTGCGCCATCTCGTCCGACCTCTCGGAAAAAAGCTACATCAATTCCAAAAAAGTATCTGTGACCGCAGTCACCGTACTCAAGTCCGTTACTTGACAGGCCAAATGCGCGATTTCAGACAGCCGTTTCGACGTCACCGACTTTACTTTCGGATCCGCCGTATCACGGTATACAGTATAAATTTGAAGGCCGACAGGATGAATACGTGCGAGCGCTGCAAGCCAGCGGTTAAGAGCTTCCCCGCTTGAATTATCTACAGGCTCTGATAGAAAAAGACTCTGCAATGTCACCTGAGAAAGACGGCTGAGCCCGTCGACGATCCGGTTCCAATCCGCCTTTACAACCGGATTGTTTATTTTCTGATACATTTCCTGATCGCCCGTGTCTAGTTTCATATACCGCTCGTCCAATTTCTCCAGGGCTTCACGCACTTCGGGAAGATAAACCCGGGAAGAATCTGAAAGGATTGAAACGGGGATGGCAGGAAAATAGTGATTGCGCAATCGCTTAACTTCCCGGACTAAAGTTCCGAATTCGGGATGCAGCGTGGACTCACCGTTGCCGGAAAAAGTGATGGAGTCAATGATGGTGCCGGTTGAAAATATTTTTTTAAAACTGTCCTCGATTTCCTTCACCAGCTCTGTGGCAGGATGAAGTTTCACTTTTTGCATCGCGCTCAAGTCAGTCCAGCCATATTGGCAATAGATGCAGCTTGAAAGGCAAAATTTAATGTCAGTCGGAAGCACATTGATGCCCAAAGAATTCCCCAGTCGGCGGGATTGTATGGGGCCATAGACAACCGAATTTTGAAGCGGAATGGTCATGTTATTTGCTTATTGATGCGACCTCAAAATCCTTTCGGCTTCAAACCAATGCTCAAGATCCTTACCCTCTTCCCTGCCGTCTTTCTCGTAGAGCTCGAAGGCCAGCCGGGCAATTTCTTCGCGAGAGATCTTCTTTTCTTTTTTTGTTTGAGGCATCGATTTCTGGATTTTTGGAGTAGCCATAACAACCTCCTGTTTTGATGTGGCAAAGATACACAAAGCTTTCGTTTTAAGCAGTGACCAGGGTCACAATCTAAGGCTTGCGAGCAACTCCGAAGGAGAACTCACGGCGAGATTTCTCCTTCAGAACTGGTTATGCGAAAAAAAAGACAATTACTGAAGGAGTTTTTCGAGGCCGTGCTGATCGCAAATGATAATTTGATGCGGTTTTAAATCGATGAGCTTACAACGTTTCAACTGCATAAGATAACGCACCACTGTCTCACGGGCCGAACCGATTCTTTGGGCAATTTCTTCGCGCGTGAAAGGAATAAACATCGCGTCACCCTGCCCGTATTTTCTTTTCCGCTCAGCGTGCATCTCTAAAAGAAATTTGATGAGGCGTTTTTTGACGTCTTTAAGCGAAACTTCCTCGATAAGTGAACTGAAGGCTTTCAGACGGTCCGCAAAAAGCCGGTTGAGGGCCTGGCTGACTTTTGAATTGGTTTGCACCATTTTCACATAATCTTCCCGCGACAAAAACCACACCTTGCACGGCGTCACCGCTTCCGCAGTTGTCGTACAACACCAAACCTGGGCGCCGGGATTGCAGGCGCATGTATCACCGGGCCCCAAGGTTTCAAGAATTTGCTCGCGGCCCGACGAGGCGATCCGGTACAGTTTCACGCGACCCTGCTGAACGATGAACACCCGCTCGCAGGATTTCCCTTCATTAAATAGAAGCTCGCCTTTTTGGAACGTTTTCTCTTTCAAGCAGAGTCTTACTACTGCAAGTTCGCTTTCAGAAAGACCATGAAATAAGGGAATATCTTTTAATTTCAGCGCCATCGTACCAACCTCTCTTCTTACTATTATTCTAACTCCCCTCGATCTCCTCATACTTTTGCTTCAAGTGCTCAATCACGGTCGGATCGGCCAAAGTGGTCATATCGCCAAGAGCCTTTCCTTCTGCGATATCACGCAAGAGGCGGCGCATGATTTTCCCGGACCGGGTTTTTGGAAGATCTGCCGAAAAAAGGATTTCATCCGGCCGGGCCAGGGCTCCGATTTTCTTGACCACATGATCTCTTAAATCCTGTACCAAGTGGGAAGATTTTTTTGCGTGTTCGCGAAGCGTCACAAACGCGACGATCGCCTCGCCTTTCACATCATGACGCCGGCTCACCACAGCAGCCTCAGCGACTGCGTGATGATCCACCAAAGCGCTCTCGACTTCCATCGTGCCGATACGGTGTCCCGCCACATTCATCACGTCATCGACGCGGCCCAGAAACCAGAAATCACCCTCTTCGTCGCGCTTGACTCCATCACCGGGGAAATAGACATTATTTTTCCACTTGGACCAATATTGCGTCACGTAGCGTTCGTCATCACCGTAAATCGTGCGGAGCATCGCAGGCCATGGCTTGGTAATGGCGACATAGCCGCCGCCGACATCAATCCGATGACCCATTTCATCCAACACTTCCGCGGAAATTCCGGGGAACGCTTTGGTCGCCGAGCCGGGCTTCGTAGTCGTAATTCCTGGAAGCGGCGTGATCATAATCGAACCGGTTTCGGTTTGCCACCAAGTATCGACGACCGGACATTTTCCTTTTCCGATATGATGTTGATACCAAACCCAGGCCTCAGGATTAATCGGCTCGCCCACAGAACCCAGCAGGCGAAGTGTCGACAAATTAGCGCGGGCGGGCCATTCATCGCCCCATTTCATGAACGCGCGAATCGCCGTCGGCGCCGTGTAGAAAATGGTGACGCCGTATTTTTCAATTAATTTCCAAAAACGGTCTTTCTCCGGCCAGTCGGGCGCGCCTTCATAAATGAAAACGGTGGCCCCGCTCGCCAGCGGGCCGTAAACCACATAGCTGTGTCCCGTCACCCAGCCGATGTCGGCCGTGCACCAAAATACGTCCTCTTCCTTCAAATCAAACACCCATTGCGTTGTCGCGTAAACACCCGTGAGATATCCGCCTGTTGTGTGAACAATTCCTTTCGGTTTTCCCGTCGTGCCCGAGGTGTACAAAATGTAGAGCATGTCCTCGGCATCCATTTCGGCGGGCTCGCAAACCAATTCCGCATCCTGCATCAGGCGATGCCACCAGTGATCGCGCCCCTCTTTTACGTGACAGGTTGTCGCGGAACTTCCATCGCGTTTCACGATAACGACATGTTTGACGGAGGGACAATCTTTAATTGCGTCATCAACCGCATTTTTCAGAAGAATTTGTTTGCCGCGCCGCCAGCCGTAGTCGGCCGTAATCACGAGTTTCGCCTGAGCGTCATGAATCCGGTCCCGGAGCGCTTCCGCGCTGAAACCTCCGAACACCACGCTGTGGACAGCGCCGATCCGCGCACAGGCCAGACACGCAATAATGGCTTCGGGCGTCATCGGAAGATAAATAGCAACACGATCGCCTTTACGCACATCCAATTGTTTTAGCGCATTCGCAAAACAATTCACCTCGCGATACAAATCCCAGTAAGTCAGAGTCCGGGAATCTCCCGGTTCACCCTCCCAAACAATCGCGGCCTTGTTGCGGCGATTCACGTGCCCCTCACCCGCATGAACATGCCGGTCCACACAATTCACCGAGGCGTTAATTTTCCCGCCCACAAACCATTTCGCGTGCGGAGGATTCCAATCCAGAACTTTCTTCCACGGCTTCATCCATTCCAAACGCGCCGCCCACTCCGCCCAAAATGTTTCCGGATCTTGATCAGCTTTCGCATACACCGAAACATCCTGAACATTGGCTTGCTTTTTAAATTCGGGTGACGGTGGAAATTTCCGGCCTTCTTGAAGAAGAACATCGATTGAAGAGGACTGTTGCTTTTGGCTCTTGTCTTTCACGAGAGTCTCCATGAATAGCTTCTCCTTTTGACTGGTGACACCCTTACAGCTTAATCACTTTTCGTGAGATTTCCATTCTCTTTTCCCAAGCCAGATTTTCGACTAAACCACCCCATCGATCGATCGCATTAAGCCGGGGCAGCAGCCCTGTCCGGTTGGCAAGCTGAATATTAAGGCCCGGCCGGGCGTTCAGCTCAAGAATCAGCGGGCCCAGCTCTTGATCAATGACAAAATCAACGCCGACATATCCCAGTTTGAACACATCATAAATTTTCGCTGCCGCTTCCAGAAGCTCCGGCCAAAAAGGAATTTTAATTCCCCGGATAGAAACATTCGTATCCGGATGATGTTCAATCAATTGATCGTGATAAACACCGCCAAGCGTCACGCCGTCCAGCATGTCAACACCAGCGCCCACGGCACCCTGATGCAAATTCGCCCGGCCGCCAGATTCTTTCGTCGGCAGACGTAGCATCGACATCACGGGCACCCCGCGATAAAGAATCATCCGAATATCTGGAACGCCTTGAAAGGTGACGGGAAGAAACACTTCATGACTTTGCACCCGATATTCCACAAACGCCCGGTCGCTCACGCCACCCAGCGAATACAGTCCGGCAATAATGTTGGTGACGTGATACTCAATGTCTTCCATCGATACCAGCTCGCCGCTTGCCTTTTTCCAGTAATCGCCGACTTTATCGACAATCACAAAAATACCGCGGCCCGCCGCCCCACGGGCTGGTTTGATCACAAAATCTTTGAACATGTTCAGCCGGCTCAGGTTATTTAATTCAGAATTGCGCTCGATGGTGAAATACAGCTCCGGCGAGGCAATGCCATTGGCGATCAGCAACTCCTTAGTTTTCAGCTTATCATCCACAAAAGGATAAAGTTTTCTTGGGTTGCGCACGAGGGTGTAATTGCCGTTTCGCCGGTTCATGCCAAGGAGACCCGCTTGATAAAACGTTCGAAGAAACTGGATCATAGTTTTTTTCTGCCGCTAATATTGTAAAACTCCCGGAAACGATAGAGTTCCGAAAAGCGGATTCCTGTGTAGCGGCCCAAAATTAACAGCACCGCCATAATCACCAAAAGAAGTTCGGGAAACGCAAACAGATAAATCCGCACCGTGCGAATGCCCATCACAAAATAGGCGGCGGTCGCAACAATCGCGGTGCCGACGGCACTTTGAATGGCCGCTCGCGTGCCGTCTTCAATCTGAAGCACGGAAAACCGTTCGATGGTCCAGGTGATGATAATCATCGGAAAGAGCGTCACGTAAAGCACCCTCTGCTGACCGATCTGATAGAAAAGCACCAGCGACGCAAGCACTACCATAATTACGAGTGTCACCACAATCGAAAGCCGCGGTATCACCAAAATTTTCAGCCAGTCCAGCAAATTCCGGAACGCGCATCCGATCGCAACAACCATCGCCAGAAAAAGCAGCCCCACGCCAAGCGACACTTCGCGAAACGCAAGCGCCAGCAGAACCGGCGCAAACGTACCGAAAGTGGGAATTCCAACGATCGTCCGGAATAACGCCACGATCACAGCACCCAGGGGAATCAGAAGCAGCACTTTGATCATTTTCTGAAAATGAATCGGCAGGACATAAAGCGACCAGGGATTATCAAGCGGCGGGATCCGCTCTTTCGTGATCACAAAATAATAATCGAATTTCAAAAGTCCCACGTGTTTGAAAAGCGGATAATCGCCGCGATAAAGCTCCACATAATGATTGGGCATGTACGCAAAATAATTATTTACCACATCGAAGGGAATCCATTTCCCGCCGATATAACTTTCCACCCACACATGCGTAATCGTTTTGATGCTGGGCGTCATAATCATGCCGCCGACAAGGCGCGTGGGAATTCCTGCCGCCTGAGCCAGCGCAGCAAAAAGCCTGGCCTTGCCGCCGCAATTGGCCTCCAGATTAAGCAAGGTTTCCTTCGCGTCTTTGCTTTTCTTTTCCGTCTGATACCGGATATCGCCATGCACAAAATTAAAAATTTTCCGTATGTCCTGGGCAACATTTTTATCATGGCCGATGATTGCTTTTAAATGATCCTGAATCAGAAGATCTTTTGATTGAATAAACTTTGAGGGATCCAGCCACTGTTTCATCTCGGGCGGATATGCTTTTTCGGGATTTTCGGGGAGCGTTAGATTTTCAGGAATTTCGTACTGGATTCTTCTGAGCTGCGCCGAGAATGTGTACTGAAGGGATTTGGAGCCGTCCAAAATTTCCGCACGCCAAGTGCCGATGCGATTTCCAGACTTCACCTGAGTCCGCACGTAAAAAACCATTTCATCGTTTTCGAAATGCTCGTTATAGATTTTCTGATGCGCATTATTTTTGGGCAGTGTCAAACGTACCCGTGCATGCTCGCCTTTGCCGGTAATATTAGCGATAATTTTGACACGCCACAAATGCCGCGTGACTTCCGGGCTAAGGCTTTGCCCCCCGCGCAGAACCTTAAAATTAATCAAGGCGCCGGCAAGAACAATCAACAAAGCGGCGATCAGATAGACTTTTCGATTCACTGCCGACCTTCCCATTCTGCGTAAAAACGAACCAAGAATTCCTCCATAAACCGATGCCGGCTTTCGGCAAGCTCGCGCGCCGAACGGGTATTCATTCGATCTTTGAGAAGCAAAAGTTTTTCATAAAAATGATTAACGGTAGGACCGGAATTTTTTTTGTACTGATCAAATGTATCATGCTGTTCTGGCTTAATCTCGGGGTTGTACATTTCCCGACCTTTGTGACCGCCGTAAGCAAACGTGCGGGCAATACCGATGGCGCCAATCGCGTCAAGACGATCGGCGTCCTGAACCACCATGCCCTCTTTGGTGTTGATTTTGGAAGCAACACCAGCGCCTTTGAAGGATATCTCGGAAATAATTTCGCAAACATGCTGAATAGTTATTTCATCCACCCCGCAGGAAATCATCCATTCGCGCGCGGCCTTCGGGCCTTTCGAATCATCGCCGCCATGAAATTTCCAATCGGCAATATCGTGTAAGAGCGCGGCCAACTCGACGACGAACATATCGGCCTTCTCGCGCACACCAATCTCACGGGCATTCTGCCACACGCGGTAAATATGCCACCAGTCATGGCCGGACCCTTCGCCTGACAAAGTTTTCTTTACGTGCTCAACCGTTTTGTTAAGAATGGATTGTTGATTCATAGTGCATTAATTGGCGGGTATTTTAGCAGGTACCGGATACCTTTTCTTCAAAAAGTGCCGCGTTGCCTTACTCTTTCTCGACAGATACCTGATTGTTTTCATTGATTCGGAAGGTAATCCACATGTCATAGGCACCCTGAGTTTCCACCAGAATGTCGCGGCCGTGCTGTTCAATAGTCATATTGACCCGGAGTTTTTTGGCTTCGAGAATATCCCCTACCGAACTCGGCAAATCCAGATCCTGCATATATTCGTGCATGCTGGTCGGCGACATCGCCAAAAACACCAGAACCCAAGGTCCTTTGATTTTGAACAAATCAAGAAAATATTGCTCTTTTCCGTTGTCTTCCATCCAGGCGCCCAACTCAACACCAATGGCGGCAAGATAGTCACTCATGAATTGATCCAGCTTTAATCCAGCCAGGCCTTTGATGTTTTGATTGATGAGAGCCGCTGACAACACCTCAAGTTTTTGAGGAATGACAATCGTGTTCGTCTCAACCGCTTTCGGAATTTCTTTAACGCGAGGAGCGACTGGAACTTGAGATGGAATAAATTTAGAGCGGACATCAGTCAATGACTTCTGAAGCAGGCCCTCCTCCCGCTTTATTGTCACAGCCTCATTCAAAATAGAAACTGAAGTTGTTGCGATCTCGTTAGAGACCTTTGAACGAGGAGATAACGCCGATGTCCGCTCTTGAACCCGTTGAGTCAAAAATTTTGGATTTCTTTCCTGGGGAACAACCTTATCTACTATGCCCGAAGATTGTTTCATCCCCGGAAGAATTGATATGGATTGCGCTTGAATGAATTTTTCAGGAATCAGAAATACCGCTACAAAAACGAAAGCCAACAAACCGGCAATCAAGAAATGTATTCTTCTTTTTCCGGCCGCTTGTTTCCATTCATTACCACGAATCGATGCTCTCATCTTACTTCTCCCTTCGCTATTCGTTAGAACTCTCGCAGGAAGATATAAAGACAATCTTAAAATGAGGTTAATAGGTGTTAACGTTGGAAGAAAGGTAGCGGCCTACCTTGGAGAACAAGGTAGGCCGCTACCTTTTTGGGAAAGAGGATTATTGCTGAGGCGTTGCCAGCTTGGCATTTACCTCATCCAGGCTGGTTTGGAGCTTGGAGATCCGGGCATCAATTTTCGCCAGTTTCTCTTGTGAAGCTTTGTCAGCCACCAGTTTCTCTCTACGTTCTTTCGCTTGAGCAATTTTCCTTTCAAGCCGGTCGTGTCGCTTCTGAAGAACCCACTCCTTTGTTGGAGCGCTTTGAGCCGTGCCGGGGTTGGCACCTTGAGGACAACAGGCATCACCCGCCAGCGCCAAACCCGAAAAATTAAACAAAAAACCCGACAACACAAATACCATCATTATTTTTTTCATTAAGATTCTCCTTTTTTTACGAAGAAGGTATCAGATACCTTCTCACCAAATTTAATCCTGAGTCAACTCAGCTGCTTTCTCGGCTTCCTGAATTCCTTTTGCCACCTCGGGAATAATTCCTTTTTTGATATAAATCGGCCGGATTTTTTCCCGGAACTCGGGTAATTTTATCGCAAACAGAAAAGCTCCGGTAATACAGGAAATACCGCCGATGATCAAGGTATTTCCAGCCCCGATTTTATACGCTAACCAACCCGCAAGTAAATTACCAAAAGGGGACATCCCCATAAGCGCCAAAATATAAAGACTGAGAACACGGCCGTGTTTATCTTCATCGACGACTGTTTGTATCACCGTATTCGAAGACGCCAGCTGAATCATAAAACCAAAAGCTACCACAAAAATGGTCACAAGCGAAAACCACAGCGCATGTGACAGAGCAAAAAAGATAAGTCCCAGACCGGCAAGCCCCGAAGAAATCGCGATGTATTGTCCAAGTCCCCGTACCGATTTTCGAGAAGCCAGATAAAGCGCGCCCATCAACGCACCAAATCCCGCAACAGACGTAAGCACCCCCAGAATATGCGCGTCTCCGTGCAGCACGTCCCGGGCGATCACCGGCAATAATACAGTGTACGAAATTCCCGTCAGGCTGGCCAACGCAACCAGAAGAAGGATGGCTCGAACCGGCGCAAAACCAAAAGCAAAATCGATTCCTTCTTTGATTCCCTGAAATACATTGGTTTTTATATTTTTTATGGGTCTTGGAATAATCGTCATGGAAAGCAATGAAACGATCACTGCGATATAACTAATTCCGTCCAGCAAAAAACACATCCCCTCACCCAAGGCGGAAATTAAAACTCCGGCCAAAGCGGGACCGACCAGACGCGTCGCGTTGAACAGCGAGGAGTTAAGCGCAATGGCATTGGCCAAATCTTCTTTTTTCCCCACCATTTCTGAAACGAAAGACTGCCGGGCCGGGATTTCAAACGAGTGAATAATTCCCTGAAGAATGCTAAGTAAAATAATTTGCCAAACTTGAATAGTGTGCGTGAGTGCCAGAACCGCCAAGATAAATGAATGCGCCATCAGAAGCGAATGTGTCATCACCAGCATCCGGTGCCGGCTCCAACGATCCACGAGCACACCGGCAAACGGCACCAGAAAAAATGTGGGGATTTGATTGGCAAATCCGACCACACCAAGAACAAACGCTGAATCCGTCAAACGGTACACCAGCCAGCTCATCGCCACCCGGGATATCCATGTGCCGATAAGCGACACTGATTGCCCGCTGAAAAATAGGCGATAATTTTGGTGGGACAACGCGCGCAGAATCATCTTTTCTCCACTGGATAAAAGGTGCATTTTAGCCGATTCTTAGGGTAATTCCTATGAAGAGAATACTGCTCATTTTATTGATTTTGGCACTAGCTATTCTGTTATTGGCTGCTATCGCAGATAAAGCCGTAACCATTGTAGCTCTGGGCGATTCCACGACAGCGGGAACACCGGGATTCCGCTCTCCGGCAGAAGCTCCACCGGATGGCGCGGGGAATCCTCAAAGCCAGTATGAATACTGGATCATGCAACGGCACCCGGAGTGGCAGGTCATCAACCGCGGTGTCAATGGCTGGCGGTCGGATAAAATTTTGAGGAAATTCGATTCAGAAGCGCTTCCCTACAAACCGGAAGTCGTTATCGTGCTGGCAGGTGTGAATGATTTGTATCAAGGCCGGCCGGTTGAAGAAGTTCAGGAAAATTTAAAAAAGATTTATGCGATGGCCCTCGAAAAAAATATCAAGGTCATTGCCTGCACTCTTCTGCCCTACAATAACATAACTCCAGACGTACTGGACGATATGATGGTGCTGAATCGCTGGATTAAATTTTACGCGCAAGAAAAGGGGTTGGGATTTTGTGACACATTCAGCATCGTCGAAGACCCCGAAAAACATGGGTTTTTAGCCGCATCACCTGACGGTCTTCATCCCGACATCACGGGATACCGGAAAATAGGTAACGCCATCGCCGACACCCTCGAAGAATATCTTCATTCCAGTTAAAGGTTCCTGGAACCTAGGTTCCAGGAACCTTTTATTGCGGCTACCTTCTCGGTTATTCCAGCTGATCTTCGAGCTTTGCCGTCAAAGCGTCAATTTGTTTGACGAGATGTTCGGGAATGAGATTCTCGCTGGCCAACTGCCGCTTGGCGCTGGCCAAAACTGTGATCAGTCTCTTGATCGCAGAATTTCTTCGTGATTTACGAACCTCGGCGGGATTTTTTTCTTCTTCCTGCTCGGCAATGATTTTTTTCACCTGAGCCCGCACCTCTTTCGGCTCACTGGCTTTCTCGATCACCACTTCGCGCAAATCCCGGTAATCGCTTTCAGTCACACTTTTATTTTCTTTGGCGAGCCTCAACAAATTCACCGACTCATAATTTGGAATTTCCCGCGGCGCCGTTTCCGGGGAACTGGCTTCGTTCAAAAACTTGGGCTCTTCCTTCTCAAGAAAATAATAGGATTTCAGAAGCTTCATCGCCGTCGGCTGTTTCAGACGCAGCTCTTTCCAGCAATATGCCTCGAAAGACAAGAATCCCCAATCTTTGTACATTTTGTCGTGATAAATCGAATAAAGATATTGGCCCAGCTCAACCCATGAGGCCTTGTGGCGCTTGGTCACTTCGAGCGTTTTTTCTCTGAGAGAATCTTTGTCGGTGGAAACCTGGCGGTTCATGAACGTCTCCTGTTGAAATTGTTCGAAAAAAAAGGGCGGAGCCAAGTAAATGACCCCGCCCTTTTAAAGTATGCGATTGACGAGCAGCTGGATTAATTACCCGCGCTTGACATTAACCGCTTGATCACCCTTGGGACCGGCAACGATTTCAAAACTGACCACTTCACCCTCTTTCAGTGTTTTGAATCCTTCGCCCAAAATCGCGGAATGATGCACGAATACATCTTTTCCATTCTCGGGAGTAATGAAGCCATATCCTTTTGAATCGTTAAACCACTTTACGGTACCTTTTGCCATGTTCATGTTCCTTTCTTTATTTGTTACACTTCTACTACACCTACAATGATAATTTCAAATGCTAATCAATCGCAATAATCTCAATGGTAAAAATAAGCTCTTTGCCCGCCAGCGGATGATTTAAATTCAGGATGACCGAATCTTCTTTAACTTCCGTAATCGTAACCGGCATTTTGCTTCCGTCCTGACGCGTCACCAAAAACTGCATCCCCGGAAGAAGGTCCCCTTCCGGCAAACGATCTTTGGCAACTTCAACAAAAGCAGCCGGATCTTCTAGGCCATAACCATCTTCGGGAGACACCGTGATCTCGCGTCTGTCGCCCACATTTAATTCTAAAAGCTGTCTTTCAAGACCAACGATAATTTCTCCATTGCCCTGAGTGTACTGAAGTGGTTCCTGTCCTTCGGAACTGTCCACCACAAAACCCTCAACGGTCAAAGTGTAATGAATTTTAACCCGCTTACCATTTTCAATCATTGTTGGGAAGATACCGTAGGAAAAAGAAACTTGATTTGGAGTGTAGGTAGGAACTTGTAGATCATTAACATTTACGGATTACAAAAAACTAAAACCGGCCTTTCTGAAAAAACGGAAAATAAAAACAATTAACTGTGTTGTAGACTAAACTTTATGCGGGTTTGTGTCAACGACTTTCTCGATTGCCCCTGCGATCGCGGCCATGGCGATGCTGAGATCCCCCGCCGCCCCCGCCTCCAGAATGATTTCTTCTTGGGCCATGATGCGACGGACGCTGATGATGCGATTCATGATGAGTTTTTGGAGGCGCTGATTTTTTATAATCAAAATCGGGCAGTGTAACTCTGGGCAACGTTTGTTTGAGTGCACGCTCGATATCTTTGACCAGCGGTTCTTCTTCCCGGTCCACCAGCGAAAAAGCGTCTCCGGTAGCATCTTCCCCACGCGCCGTCCGGCCGATCCTGTGAATGTAATCTTCCGGTGTCGCGGGAATATCATAGTTAACGACGTGCGAAATGTTATCGATGTCGATGCCGCGCGCGGCGATATCGGTGGCCACCATAATTTGATTCCGGCCTTGACGGAAACTTTCCAATGCCCGGAGCCGCTGTCCCTGACTGCGGTCGCCATGCAGCACGGACACTTTTAGTCCGCGACGCTCCAACATTGAGGCTAGCTTGTCGGCAAAATGTTTGGTTCGCGAAAAAATCAGAACCGACGTCATCTTTTGCCCGTGGAGCAGTTCCAACAGAAGATCCGTTTTCAAATGTCTCGGCACCGGATAAATAGCATGACGAAGCCCCACAGCGACAGTCTGCGGACGGCCGATCTGAATCACCACGGGATCTTTCAAAATTTCATCCACCAGTCGGCGAATGTCGGGCGCGAGCGTCGCTGAGAAAACCAGATTCTGACGTTTATGCGGCAGCAATCGCAAAATGCTTTTGATGTCCGGAAGAAATCCCATGTCGAGCATGCGATCCACTTCGTCCAGCACAAAAACTTCCAAATCGGCAAAATCAATGCGACCAGCGTAAATGTGGTCAAGCAACCGGCCGGGCGTCGCTGAAATGATATCAACCCCACGTTCCAGATCTTTGATTTGCGGCTGCATGGGCACGCCGCCGAATATCGCGGTGCCGCGCAAATGCACGAACTTCGAGAGCGCCTTCAAGTGATCCATCGATTGAAGCGCCAACTCGCGCGTCGGCGCTAAAATCAGTGAGCGGCAATTTTTTTTCAGATGACTGTGGAGCAGCTTGTGAAGAATAGGCAGAACGAATGCCGCCGTTTTTCCGGATCCCGTCTGGGCGCAACCGATCAAATCACGGCCGGCCAAAATGTGCGGAATGGCCTGCGCCTGAATAGGGGTTGGGCGTATAAATCCGAGACTATGAATTCCTTTGAGGAGGTTCGGATGCAGTTTGAGAGAATCAAAACTTACTTCAGTGGGTTCCATTAAAAAATCCTAACATTGAATTTTCGAGCCAGAGCTCCTGTTGCCAGGGCCAGGCACCCGAGACGAATCCCAGATGCCCACCGGAAGACGTTACCACAGCTTGGAGGTAATTGGAAGCTTTCCATTTTTCACGCGGTAAGAGCCGTCCGGGGAAAAAGGGGTCGTCTTCGGCATGAATCACGAGGGTTGGGACGCGAATCTGGTCCAAATAATGAATCGCGCTCGACTGAATCCAGTATGTCATGGCGCTTTCGATGCCATTGACGGGCGCCGTCACGTACGAATCGAACTCCCCGAAGGTGCGCGCCCGGCGGACTTTCGCGATATCGACACAGCCGGGAAATTGTTTTTCCTTTTCGAGGGCTTTCACCTTCAGCGTTTTGAGCATTCCCGACGTGTACACCGCCCGATGAAAACCCCGGTCCATAATTTCCGTGGATTTAGCAAGATCGAAAGGAACGGAAACCACCGCGGCTCGCATCACCTGCTTAGGCACTTGGCCGCCCGACTCGCCCAGCCATTTCAACAGCATATTTCCGCCGAGAGAAAATCCGACAAGATAAATGGATGTCACCTTCTCGCGCTGAATCAGATAGTTCACCACGAAATCAAGATCTTCGGATTTGCCGGCATGGTAGGAATACCGCTGGCGATTTTGTTCGCCCGAGCAGCCGCGCAGATTCACGGCAACGCCTCGCCAACCGCGGGCACGAACCACTCCCATCAAACTTTGGATATAACGCGCGTCAGAAGAGCCCTCGAGTCCGTGCAACACCACGACCAGGGGGGCTTCCTTCTCGAAATCCAGAAAATCCAGATCAAGAAAATCGTGATCCGGAGTTTCAATCCGTTTTCGTGTCAAACACAGTCGAGGCACGGAGCGGAAAAAATGAGCAAAAATCGACTGCAGATGTGGGCCGGGACACCACCAGGCAGGGCGAAACGCTGAATCCATTAATCCATTTGCGAAATGGCTTCCTGAAGAAAAGGAAGGATCGCGACTAATTCCGGCTTTGTCAGACGTCCGAGCTTGGCGAAACGCGCTTCACCTTCAGCGCTATAATTTTCGCGCGAAATCTGAAGTTTTTTGGCGCCTTTGTTGTAAGAGTACACGCTAACGCTCACCCGTGTTCCCTCACCCTCAAACGCTTTGTTGAACAACTTGTCATCTAATGCGGCATCGTATGGCATAAGAGCCTCCTTATTTTATTTTTATAACTCTATTTCCGGGGTGAAACTTTCAAGACCTGCACGGAACAAAGGTTCTACATTATCGACTTTTTCTGGCATTCTTTTGTACCCATCCTGATAACGCTCTTCAAGTTGCTGTAATCTTGTTTTTTTGTTACTCATAACAACCTCGATTAAAGCGAATGGGACTTCGCCGGATGGATACAAACGAAACAAGTTTATACCCTTTTTCGCGAGCATAGTCAAAAGCGGCCATTAAAATCTTCCCCGCCAGCCACCGATTAATGCTTACTTTTGGAGTGATTTTTTGCTTTGCGGCTTCTGTAGAAAATTTTTCCCTGACACGACAGATCGACCGAGACGCCTTTCCAGCTGCTTCCTCGCACCTCCGGCAATATCGCCGCCCGCTTTGGCATCATTTTTCAGTTTTTCCACACCTTTCGAATCTTCGGTCCGGTGTATTTCGGTTGTGGCGCGCTCACCAAGCATGGTAAAGATCAACTCAAAATCATTCATGTGGTCACGCAAGTTTTCTCTTTTTAACCCCTTTAATTTTTTGTACTCGACCGGCGTTATGCCAAACGTGGCTTTGGAAATTTCGGCTGTCAGTATCTCGTAATCTTTTTGCTCTCTCGCCTCGCGCTTCTTCCACTCATCGGTCAATTCTTCGCGGATGGCAATACCCCGCATCCGCTTTTCAATCCAATCTTCGCTATAACCTTTAAGTTTATAAAGCATCCGAGTGCGTTTCGTTGCCAGTTCGGGATTTTCTATTTCCTGTACCCGCTCGTATCCGACTTTTGCCAGCCAGCGCTTAAAAGGTTCGGCTTTGGGAGAAGGAATCGATTGGATAATTCGGAAGATACCTTCGATATTGGCACAGCTCACATTCTGTTTGCCGCCGACGGTTTCAATAGGAAGGGGGGTGGCAATTTGCCCCCACCCTTTAGCAAGCTCAGGATCTCTGCGCCGCATATCCTTGATGTATCCTGCCGGCTGCGCTGAATCAGTGAGCACTGCAATAACATCTTCAATAACAAACCACCACTCATTGTTAGAAATCGTTTTCCTGATTTTTTTGCCCTTGAATAAAGCAACCTTTGTCGTTTCCATAACGCCCACCTTTCTTCGTACTGTTTTCCGAGGGCATGAAGGTACCATAAATTATATATAATTAAAATATGTATTTTTTGAATAATACTTACGCGGCAACGGCGAGGCTTCTGGCTTGAATGGCGGTCTGGACTAGGGCGTCCACAACCTTCTGGAGCGTGATGAAGTATTGGCCGCCGCGGCGGATCCTCCCAATGACGGAAAAGGGAGAGGGCAAAATCACAAAATCGAGTACAATACGAGCTTATGTTGCAGCTAAAAACTCTCACACTCAAAACCAACATCATTCAATCCCCGATGGCAGGATGTACCGATCTGGCGTTCCGGCTGGTGGCGCGCGAGCACGGGATGGAGTTTGCCTTCCTCGAGATGCTCAGTTCGGAAGCCTTGGTACGCGAGGCGCGGCGCACGAACGGGATTTTGAAACGCGTCGAAAACGACCGGCCGCTGGGCGCGCAAATTGTCGGGGCCCGGCCCGAGGTGATGGGCGAAGCCGCGCGTATTATCGAAGATATGGGTTTTGATTTGATCGATATCAATTGCGGATGCCCGGTTCCCAAAATCACGGGTCCCGGCGGCGGCTCGGCCCTCTTGATCGAACCCGACACCACGAAAAAAATTTTCGAGAGCGTCGTTAAGAATGTGAAGCGCATCCCCGTCACCGTGAAAATGCGAAAAGGCTACTTCGATCCTTCCGGCGCGGAGGCCGTGCGCATCGCGAAACTGGCTGAAGATGCCGGCCTTTCCGCGATCACCGTTCACGGCCGGACCCGCGCTCAAGGCTACAGCGGCACCGCGGACTGGCAGTCGATTCGCCGAGTGAAAGAAACCGTGAAGATTCCGGTGTTCGGCAATGGGGATGTGATGTGCGGCGACGACGCGAAACGCCTGCTGGAGGAAACGGGATGCGACGGCGTGATGATCGGACGCGGCGCGCTCGGGAATCCCTGGATTTATAAATCGATTGAATCGGTGTTAAACGGCGGCGTGCCCACGACGAAACCGGATTTGGAGACCATCAAAAAAACGGCGCTCAGACATTTTGAACTCGAAATCGAAACCGAAGGCGAAAAAATGGGCGTCTTGAAATGCCGGAAAATTTTGTGCTGGTACTTTGCCGGACAACCCGGAGCCGCCGAATTCCGCAATAAAATCAATGCCACCACCCTCGCCGAGGACTTGCGCCGGCTGATCGAAAACTTCTAAACTTTGTCATTCCGGACAAGAGACGCTCGTAGAGCGTCCGTGATCCGGAATCCAGAGGCTTTTCCACCATTGGGCGGATCCGCCGTGGCGGAGAAGACACTGGATCCCAGATCTCCCTGCGCATAAAACCGCGCAGTGTTGTCTGGGATGACAATAATCTAAACCCCTTCCCAGCTGCTGCGGTAGGCGCCGATCGTTTCGGCGTATTTGAGGAAATCGGCGTAAAACGGAATGCTGGCCAAGGTGGCGCTGTCGCCGATCACGAAAAGTTTCCGGCGGGCGCGCGTCATCGCGACATTCATGCGGCGCGTGTCATTTAAAAATCCCAGCTCGCCTTCCAAATTCGACCGGACCAGCGAAACGATGACGACTTCTTTTTCCCGTCCCTGAAAACTGTCGACGCTGTCGACTTCGATATTCGGATTATTCACTTGATCGGCCAGGAGGCGCACCTGCGCGCTGTACGGACTGATCACGGCAATATCTTCGGGCCGGACTCCCGCCTCAAGCAGTTTCGCCAGTTCCAGAACCACCAAATCGGATTCTTCCACATTAAATCGGCTCTGACTTCCGTGTTCCAAAAATCCCCGGCCGGCGGTGTCGAGAAAAATCACAACTTCTTCCGTCACCGGACAGCGCTTGACGTGTTTGACATCAGAGAGCGTGTGCAATCTGACGGATTCATCCGCGATCAAATCGCCGCCATAAAATTCTTTGGAGGAAAAATTCATAATTTTTTCGTGCATGCGGTATTGAACCCGTAGCAGGGTTTTGAATTTTTTCGGGAGGATTTTGTGGAGCCGCTCGAAGAGCGTCACCGCCAGTCCCATTTCCGCCGCTTTTTGCGACAGAATCGTGGGCGGCAGTTGAAAATGGTCGCCGGCCAAAATCGCCTTTTGCGCGATCAGCATCGGAATCCACGAGCTGGGCTCAGTGCTCTGTGTGGCCTCGTCCATCACCACCAAATCAAATTTCCGGCCGCGGATCACCGGATCGAGAGCACTCGTGTGCGTTCCGATAATTACCGGCGTATCGGCCAGCACCTGTTTCAGGATAGTGCTTTCCAGCTCGCGAATTTGGGACTTCAGCATTTTCGCTTCTTCGGCAATCTGCCCCCATTCTTCTTTTTCGATCCAGACGCGCTCACTGCGGCGATCGCGTTTTTTGTAGAGCGCGCGGAGTTCCGACTCGTATTCATCGACCGCTTCGGCGTACGGATGTTTCGCCAATTTAAAATCGAGCGTGTACTCGCGCAAATGTTTCATGATACGCGCCGGATGACCGAGCCGGAATACAGCAACTCCGGCCGCCACCAGACACGCCAGTAAATGATCGCACGCCGCGTTGGACGGGGCCGTCACGAACACCGAATGCCCAAGCGCGACTTCCTGGCGGATAATTTCGACGAGCACTGTCGTCTTTCCGGTGCCCGGCGGACCGTGCACCAGCGCCACATCGCGCGCTTCCATCGCCATTTTCACGGCTTCTTTTTGGAATGGGTTCAGGTGAGCGTTGAAAAACGGAATCTTGTCGATCTCGGGAACTGTTAAATCGCTTTCCTCCGCTTTTTTCAGGCCTAAGCTGATATCGCGAAGCTGGGCCAGCCGGCTGTCTTTCGCCGTCCGAACCAGACGCAGCGTGTCGAAGATTTTTTTGTAGGTCGAGCGATTGCCCGCAATGTTCAGGTGATAAATTCCATTTTCGTCCACCCACTCGGGCAAATCGCGGTTGAACGCGACGATAATTTCTTCGCGCCGCTTTTCGTAAACGGTTCCGATCGGCAAATCGAAAAACTCGCCGGTGTTTCGGGATACGGTGACCACGTCGCCGGTATCCGGAGAATAAAGCGGAAACGGCCGTCGATCGACATATTGAAATGTGACTAGCCTGTGACCTGCGGGATTGAAGTGAAATTCGACGGCATTCAAGCGAAGCAGCGCTTTGCCGGCGCGTTCGCGTTCTTCGGGAGTGCGGTGGGTAAACTCGTCGCGGAAGCGCTCGATTTCATCCGCTTCCTCGAGCTCGATTAGTTTTTTCAAAAATTCAAAATGGTCTTCCGAATTAATATTCTCAGCTTTTTTCATTGAAACGCGTTTTCTTTCTCAAATCACGGAGGCCGTAACACCGCCCCTCAAGAATGCTTTAGTCCGCTCAATCGGCAACGCGATGGATGAACCGGCCCCTTTTGTCGTGGGCGGATTAAGTTCCAATTTATACATCCCGTTCTTGGTTTTGATTAAAAAATCATTGCCGCCGTTGTTCCAGGAAATATGAACTTTTTCTCCGCTAATTTCCCATCCGCCTTTTTGTCCACTGCTCATATCCGTCGTGGCGGTACCATCGGGGTTAATCGTGATTTGATGGGTTGTGCCGTCTTTCATCATTAGTTTCCAAACGCCCAGATAACCGAACGGATCCAAATCCACTTTGACGGCCTTAAATTTATCTTTTGGTTTATCCCCAGCAGATGCATTGCCTGAATAACCATAATTTTTATATTCGCCGCCCTGCTTAAGAAGAATATCCGTCCAACCGTCACTCCAGTTAATGCGAAGTTCTTGTTGATCCACATCGAATTGCCATTTTCCTTGCGCGTCGATATTGAACGTGGTTTTGCAGGTGCCATTTTTTGCGAGCACAATGTAGCGCGCTTCGGTTCCTTGTCGTTTCAGTTTCCAGACACCCACATATTCGTCAGGCCATGCGGGCGGCATCTGGGCGTAAATACTTTGAACTCCGAGAAAAGAGATAAATGAAAGCAACATCAATACGGTAAACATTCTGATTTTCATGACATCCTCCTTGATTAAAATTATTTTCCCGCTAAATCGCTAACGCGCTCGGCATCCGCGTTCACGCCCACAGTCGCGTCCACCGAAACTCCCGGCAAATAAGTGATCACCTTGAACTTGTTTCCACTGTGATACAGAAAATCGTTTCGTCCGTTCGACCAGACAATATGAACTCTGGCACCATCCATCGTCCATGTTCCGCCGGTTAAACTTTTTTGATCGCTTTGAATCGTGCCGTTTTCATTGATTGTTAATTGGGATACGCGGCCATTCATATCGGTAATTTTCCAGACGCCCAGATATTCATCGGAGGATTGAGAAGGCGCTTGAGAGCACCCATTCGCGAACATCACGAGGGAAAAGAAAAAAACCGCGGCGAACACTTTCTTCATACCGTCCTCCTTGACTGTATCTGTGACAAGTATACTTGCTGAAACTCTTACTTTCTAATCAACCCCAAACTGGGCTTTGAGTTCAACGGCCTTGTCGCGGTGGATGACGTAAATGTCCATCACCTGCGATGCCTGCGACGCAAGCAGTTTCGCCAGCCGTTCGGTCTGTTCTTCCAAGCCGAATTTAAATATCGGGTCCTGACTCAAGTCTAAAACCGCGATGATTTTGGCTCCCGTTAACTCGGCACTGTCGTTGATTAATTTTTTGATCACCAAATCAAACTGAGCGGAATCCTTACCGAATACCTCCACCGCCGTGTGAAAATCAATTTTGCCCCAGGTTTCGCTGACCCGTTTCTTGAGCATGCCGAAAAGCGAACCGTATTGAATCAGCACTTCCTCACCCACGGCCAGTTTGCGGGAGCGGTTCACAATGAGCGCAGCCAAATCATTCCAATTAAAATGATCGATCCCTTTGCCGAAATCGATGGCGAGTAAATCAAACCCGAAAAGTCCCTGCATGCCGGCCGCGGCGGTTTTCATCGTAAATTCGAGCATATCCAGACACGATTTCCAGACCAGACTTTCTTCTTTTCGAATCAGCGTAGTCGTGATGAGGTGAAACGTTTCGCCTTCACGCACTGTCTCGAAATGCTGGATTTTTGGCTTTAATTCGCCCCGATAGATTATCGACTCAAAACGGAAGAGCTTTGAAATAACCGGCGATGTCTGAAAATTAAATTGAACAAGATTCATTGTTTCTTTTCCGCCACAGCGCGACCGGCCAGATAGCCGCTGGCCCACGCCCATTGAAAATTAAACCCTCCGATCACGCCATCGGCATCCAAAATTTCTCCTGCAAAAAAAAGCCTCGGCTGAATTCTCGATTCCATCGTCCGGGTATCCACTTCGCTTAAATCCACCCCGCCGGCGGTCGCTTCCGCCTTCTCGTAGCCGTAAAGCCGCGCCACCACCAGCGGAAAATGAAACAGAGAACGAATAAGCAGTTCGCGTTCCTCGCGCTTTAATTGACTCAACGTTTCGGACTCTGAAATTTTATTTTTTTTCACCAGCATAGCGGCCAAACGGTCCGGGAATAAATCCGACAAGAAATTTTTAGCGGTCTTTTTGGAACCGGTAATGTATTTACGAATAGATTCTTCTGTTTGGTCTGGCAAAAAGTTCACGGCAAGCGTCACATCCGCACCCTGATTTTTCCAATGAATCCAGTGCCGGCTGATATTCAGCGCCGCTGGACCGCTGAATCCAAAATGGGTGAACAAAAACCCGCCCGCGAATGAAATACCCTTTTTTTGATTCACCCAAAGTGTCAGCCGGACATTCTCAAGCGTGATCCCCGCAAGTTGTTTCCAGCCGGCATCCGTAGTCACAAGCGGCGTCAAAGCCGGCGTCGTCCGGATCAAATCATGCCCTAGAGAATGCGCCAGCTGATAGCCCGAGCCGTCGCTTCCGGTCGTCGGATGCGACAATCCCCCAGTCGTAAGAACCAGCGTTTTTGCCGCACAAAGAAAATTTTTTCCCGAAATATGAAAACACGCTCCGTCAAAGGCAACGCAATTCACTTTGTGATGCGGATAAAGCGTGACGCCAAGGCGATCGATTTCTTTCGTGAGGGCATGCAGAACCGTTTTAGCCGAATGTGTGGCCGGAAAATATTTTCCGCCCGGTTCCAGTTCAAGACGAACGCCAAGTTCCCTAAAAAATTCAACCGCCTGGTCGGACGGAAAAGCACGAAGCACATTACGAATGGCGTGTTTGTTTTCACCCTCATAATCTTTTTCGCTCACCAACCGGTTCGTCACATTGCAGCGCGTGCCGCCCGACATTAAAATTTTCGCGCCAATTTTTTCTTTGCCGTCGAGAACGAGGACTTTCGCCCCGCCCCGCGCGGCCGTAATCGCGGTCATAAGCCCCGCCGCGCCCGCGCCCACAATCACACAATCCCAAACTGTTTCGACTACCATGTCATCGACTTTTCATTCAGACGAAGCCATTTTCTGCGCTGTTTGTAATCGGGAATCACGGACTCCACGGTTTTCCAGAATTTTTCGGAATGATTACGATGAATCAGATGCGCCAGCTCGTGCACAACAACATAATCGATCACGGGAATCGGCGCCATCACGAGCCGCCAGTTAAACATCACCCGGCCTTTCGAGTTGCAACTTCCCCACAATGTCTTCACGGACTTAATCCGAAGCTGGGACGATTGAACGCCCATCACGGCCTCGTAAAAAGAAATCCGGTCTTTCAAAATCTCGATCGCCTTCATCCGGCCCCATTGATTCAACCGCGTATCAATGTATTTTGAGTGATCATAGCCCTGCTCCGGAAAAGGCACGGGCACCACAATTTCGTCTTCGCGCGCTTCGATCACACCAGCGCGGCCAAAAACCAGATTAAGCGCATGATGTTTACCGAGATATGGAACGGAACTGGCCATGTTCATAAAAATTGGGAAACCGCCTGTTGAATTGCCTTTTGACATTCTTTCATCACACACGCATTGTAGCCAAGCGAAAGACGGCGCATGATAATGTCTTCCGCACATTGCGCCATTTCCGTTTGAATCGCGTAGGCAATTTGCGCTTTGATGACCGGCATATGCGGACAAATGCGTTCCTTAAGCTCCGGATTTTCTATTGTGAGTTTTAGAATATCCCGGTAGCGTGCGCCGTATTTCTCCATAAGCAATTGAGTCACCACACGCTCCACGCCAAATTCCCGAGCGACTTGTTCCACAGTCTCGTGAATTTCGCCGCTTCCGTACAGCGGATACCGCTCATCCTTCTTCAGCGGGATGAACCTTGACAACGCTTCGCGCGCAATAATGCGGTACGTCGTATATTTTCCACCGGTGACGAAAATAATTCCGGAGGCGGTGGCGAAAATAGAATGTTCGCGCGAAATTTTTGAAGGCGAACCGGCAGGCGACTGCACCAAAGGCCGGAGACCAGCAAACGTCACGATTTCATTTTGATCGATCAACACGGACGGGAACACCCGTTTCGTTTCCTCAATCAAGTACTGGATATCCTCCGCATTCGCCTCAACATCATCGGGATTGCCGCGGAAATCAGTATCCGTTGTTCCAATCAACGTATTGTCATGTTCCCACGGGATCACAAAAAAGATCCGATTATCACGCGCAGACGGAATCAAGAGGGCGTGACTTGAAATCCGTTTGGGATAAACGATGTGGATGCCTTTCGTTGTCCTCACCAGCTCTGGTGCTTCGGGGTTGTCCATTTTCAGAAGAATATTGGTCCACGGCCCCACCGCCACAATTGTTTTTCGGGCTCTCACCTCGAAAGTTTTTTGATCCGGATTCAGCACATCGCGCGCGGTCACGCCGACCACGCGGCCATTTTCTTTCAGGAATGAAACCGTTTCCACATAATTCAGTGTTTCCGCACCCCGGGATTTTGCGGCCAGAACATTTTCGAGGCAGAGCCGCGCGTCATCCATTTGGGCGTCGAAATACATCACCCCGCCGGTAAGTCCATCTGGTTTTAGCGCCGGCTCCAGCTTCAATAATTGTTTGGCGCTGAATGCCTGATGCCGGGCAATGTTGTGCCGGCCAGCCAGAATATCGTACAAAAAAACGCCAAGCCGCATCATCCAGAGTGGTCGCCGGTCGCCTTTGTAAACCGGAATCAAAAAAGAAATCGGCTTTACCAGATATGGAACTTCTGTCAGATGAATTGCGCGCTCAACAAGCGCCTCGTGCACGAGCTTGAATTCAAAATTTTCCAGGTATCGGATACCTCCGTGAATCAGTTTCGATGACTTGCTGGAGGTCCCGCTCGCAAAATCGCGCTTTTCGACGAGGCAGACGGACTGACCATGCGCGGCCGCAATATTCGCAATCGCGGCACCGTTGATTCCGCCGCCAATCACGAGCACATCAAATTTTTTATTTTTGAGAAAATTAAAATTTCGTTTCATGAGATTTCCTTCAACATACTCCGAAGAAGCTCTGTTGGCAGTCCAACCACATTCGAGTAGGAGCCTTTGATATTGGCTGCAATTTTTGGGCCCTCTTGAATCGCGTACGCGCCGGCCTTGTCTAGCACATGCACCTTTTCAATGTAATCAAGAATTGCTTTGGCGCTCAGCTTTTTAAAAAACACGTCCGTACGCGCATATCCGGTGATAAGGCTGTGATGTTTGCGGTCCAGAATCGAAACTCCGGTAAACACCGAATGCGTTCTTCCAGACAATATTGTGAGCATACGAACGGCATCTTTTTTATTTTTTGGTTTTCCCAAAATATGCTCTTTGAAAACCACAACCGTATCCGCACCCAAAACGAAACGGGCGAACCGCGGAACTTTAGCCTGGCAAGCCTTCTAAGCTAGATAAATCACAGGCCGGAATTTTTTTGGCATAAGCCGATCAATTCCTCTTTTTTCTTCCGTGGCAGTGCCTTGACAGCACACTCGCGGACCAACGCCTGCGTGCGGCTTTTTAATTTTTCTTGATATAACATTTTAACGGGCCGGCGGGATCGCGTAAATCGCGAGGCCTTGCCGTCATTGTGCATTTTAAAACGGCGTTCCAGATTATTGGTGATGCCTGTGTAAAACGAACCGTCACAGCACTCAAGAAGGTATAAATACCAGTCTTCGCGCTTGATACGCTTGGACTTCTTCTCTTTGGCCTCCATAACTTTAAGCATGCGTTTGTAGGTGGAATGCATACTTCTAATTTTCGGCATTTTCGTTCAGTGCTTTTGCCAAAACTTTTAGAAGCAGCTCGATTTTAAACGGTTTTTTCAGGTAAGCAATGGCACCTAAATTCGCGGCTTGCTCTTCATTTTTCTCGGTGGGAAGTCCGGACATAATAACAATGGGAACGTTTTTCGTATCTGGTTTATTTTTGAACGCGGAACAAAACCAGAATCCGGAAAAAATGGGCATGCAGACATCCAGCAAAATCAGATCGAACTTCTGTTCGTGAGTTTTTTTAATCGCCTGAAGTCCGTCATACGCCACATTAACCTGATAATGATGGCACTCTAAAATATCTCCCAGAACTGTGCACATTTCCCGATCATCATCAACAATCAAAACTTTTTTCTCCACGGCCGGCCTCCTTTTCTACTTTGGGAAGCGTTATAATAAACATAGAACCTTTCCCCGCAACACCCCTTGCATTGATACAACCGCCATGCGCCATGACAATACGCTGACAAATGGATAATCCAAGGCCGCTTCCTTCATAGTCCGATTGGGAATGCAGTCGTTCGAAGGGTTTAAAAATCTGATCTGCAAATTGCTGTTCAAAGCCAATCCCGTTATCCTCTACCACAATAGTAACATGCCCTGCTTCTTCCTCCTCGAGTGAGCGCACAATAATGCGGGGTGATTCCTCTTTTTTTCGGAATTTTATTGCGTTTGAAATTAAGTTAAGAAAAAGATGATAAATTTGCTTGCTGTCGGCAGTTATAGCCGGGAGCTTCCCCACCTCTATCAACGCATTCGACTCCTGAATACGGACCTCCAAATCAGAAATAACTTCACGCACGATACCCATCAAATCAACCGGTTTCATCTCGAAGGTTCGAGACGTCAGGCGCGAGAACTCAAGAATATCCTCGATTAACCGGCTCATGCGCATCGCAGAACCTATCATTCGTTCCAGATAGTCCCTCCCCTTTTCATCCATTCCCGCGCCATAACGCTGCTTGATAAAATCTCCAAAAAAAATAATTTTTTCTAATGGCTCCCGCAAATCATGAGAAGCAACATCTGCGAACAGTTCCAGCTGCTTTTTCTCGACTCCCGTTTCCCACGGCGGCGGCTCCGGAAAAGAATTGGGTTTGTGACGCTTCCAATTCATGGTCTACACCCCCAATTTAAGGCTATCACCAGAATGACAAAAACGGGGGCTTAGCGGGAAGAAAAATTAAAAAAATTTTGCAGGTGCAAAAAATTTTTATATTGAAGGAAAGAATCTGGGCAGTTAAGCAGTCTGTTTTTTGGCGCGCTTACGCAAAGTAGGATCAAGAAGTTTTTTGCGCATGCGGATATTTTTGGGAGTGACTTCCACCAGCTCGTCGGTGCCGATATATTCAATCGCCAGCTCCAGCGTCAGCTCACGCGGAGGGGCCAGCATAATCGCATCGTCAGATCCGGTGGAACGCATGTTGGACAACTTCTTGGTTTTGCAGGGACTTAATTCTAGATCTTCGGGACGGGAATTTTCTCCGATAATCATGCCTTGATATACTTCAACGCCCGATCCAATAAACAATTCGCCGCGTTCCTGCGCGTTGTTCAGGCCGTAGGGATTCGAGGTTCCCATCTCCGCGGAAATCAGCGAACCGTGCGATTCGTTGATAAACGCCAGATCTTCAACAGGTTTGTATTCATCGAAAACGTGGTGGATAATCGCTGTGCCGCGCGTTTTGGTCATCAGCGCGCCCTTCAAGCCGATCACACCCCGTGTTGAAATCTGATATTCCAGATGCAGCTCACAGGTGGGGGTTTGCACCATGTGTTTGAGCAAACCTTTTCGACGTCCAATTTCTTCAATCACGGCACCCTGATATTCCGCGGGCACATCGACCACCAGAAATTCAAATGGTTCGGATTTTACTCCGTCCCGATCGTGAAAAATCACTTCGGGTTTCGACACTTGCAGTTCAAAACCCTCGCGGCGCATTTGCTCAATCAAAATGGCCAGGTGAAGCTCACCGCGGCCGGCCACAAGAAACGTGTCGGGACTGTCTGTTTCCTTGACGCGGAGCGAAACATTGGTTTCCAATTCTTTGAACAACCGGTCACGCAAAACGCGGCTAGTAATAAATTTTCCTTCCTTGCCGACGAAAGGGCTGGTGTTGGTGCCGAAGGTCATCTGCACTGTCGGCTCATCAATTTGAGGCGGCGGAAGCGGACGCGGATTTCCAGCATCAGTGATGGTGTCTCCGATACCGATATCGGCAAATCCAGCAATCGCGACGATATCCCCGGCAACGGCCTCATCTACTTCGGTGCGCTCCAGACCTTCATAAACCAGAATGCTCATGATTTTGGCGACGACTTGCTTGCCATCCCGTTTCACGAGCGCGCAGTTGTCGCCCTTTTTAAGCAAACCAGCCGTGATTTTTCCGATGCCCATGCGGCCTTTGTAAAAATCCGCTAAAAGCGCGAGCACTAAAATTTGAAGAGGCGCATCAGGATCAACTTTGGGAGACGGAATTTTTTCAAGAATCGTGTCCAGAAGGGGATCGATAATGTCAGAAGGCTTGTGCAAATCAAGCGTGGCTGTTCCATTGATTGCTGAAGCGTAAATAATTGGGAAGTCGAGCTGATCATCGTGGGCGCCCAGCTCCACAAAAAGATCGAATGTGCGGTTGACGACGTCTTCGGTCTGCGCGTCGGGGCGATCAATTTTGTTGATGACGACGATGGCTTTGTGACCCAACTCCAGCGCTTTCCGAAGCACGAATCGGGTTTGCGGCATTGGCCCATCTTTGGCATCCACCACGAGGAGCACCCCGTCCACCATCCGGAGCGTGCGTTCGACCTCGCCGCCAAAATCCGCGTGGCCGGGCGTGTCGACAATATTAATCTTCGTCCCTTTGTAGGTGACGCTAGCGTTCTTCGCACGAATCGTAATGCCGCGTTCACGTTCCAAATCCATCGAGTCCATAATACGCTCACCCATCTCCGCAACGTTCCTGTGGACGTGCGTCTGGCGCAGAATGGCGTCGACCAGCGTGGTCTTTCCGTGGTCAACGTGGGCGATGATAGCGATATTACGGATCTTAATTGGCTGTGTCATAGCCGACAAACATAACATTCCTTGGCGGATTTGTCAAAAATGAAGACTTTGAAGACTTTGATCTATCGGCAGGGGTTCTTTCATCACGAGGAGTTTTCGCTGAAACTGACGCAGGAGCGGAGTCTTAGCGAAGAGGTAAAATAAGAACGGTACCAGCCATTTATAAGCCCGCGGGGCAAAAATCAGGCCGTCGGTAACCTCTTTCTGCATTTTCTGGATTTCCCGAACTTCCATTCCGCGGATGCGTTGAACCTGATCCAGAAATTCAGCGGAAACATCATTTGCTTTCAATGCTTTACGAATCACATCCGCCGCAACAATCGCCGAACCCACCGCAACGGATACACCGATGGCCCCGGCCGGCGAGCACGTGTGCGCGGAATCACCGACCAGAAGACAACCATTCTTAGCCCAGCGTTTCACGAAACTCATGCGGGCTTGCAGCACATTGAAATGGCTAAAATCTTTAAGCTCAGCCGCAAACGGGTGAAGAATGGCATAAGCTTTAAACAGTGCTTTGCGAAGCGATTCAATGCCTTTTTCTTTGAAGCGGATCATCTCTCCTTTGGGAACAATCAATCCGCATTGAAGCAAGTCCGGATATTTCGGAAGAATCAAATAGTTAATTCCGGTTGAAAGAAATGCGCGAACGGTTTGTTCATATCCTTCCGGACGCGGAATCGCAAACCACATCACATCGAAATTATGGCTTTCAGACTCCGTCTCAAAACCGCCCGCACGGCGCACCATCGAGGCACGCCCGTCCGTTCCCACGGTAATCCGGGAACGCACCTCCACCATTTTGCCGTTAAGCTCCACTTGCACACCCGTAACGGTTCCATTTTCTTCAATCAAATCCTGCGCAGAGGCGTTAAACCACAAATCGAAATTCGGAAGCGTTTTTCCCTTGTCATAAAGCGCGCCCAAGAGAATGGGCTGCGGCATCCACAGCGCGAACGGAGCTTCGGGCGCAATTTTGGCTATTTGAAATTTGGCCAAATGCCAATTCTTAAAAATAATCTCGAGATTGTTGAGTTTTAGGTGAGGATATTTTTCCAGAAAATCAAAAAGGCCTATTTGGCGGAACATCTGGACAAAGCGGGGCATCAGCACTTCACCGCGAAATTCACGATCAAAATTCCGGTGACGCTCCAGGACAAGTGTCTTCATTCCCTGTTGAGCGAGCAGGAGGCCCAGCACCATCCCCGCTGGGCCGCCGCCCACGATGCAGACGTCAACTTCGCGAGTTGAATTCGGCACAGCCGCACCCCTGTTATTTTTGTTTATAAATGATCATTGTCCCTTTAGCGGAGACTGTGGCTTTGGTCGAGAATGACGCGTAAGCGGGAACATATAAATAGTCGGCGCCGATCACAGCACTGGCACCATACTCTTTGGCCTTCGCGCCCAGCTTCTCAAAAATCATCTCTTTATATTTCTGCGATTTAAGTTCAAGCGCTTTTCTCATATCCGGAGGCATTTGATCCGAAACACGGCCATCCTTGGAAATAAATCCCGCAAGCCCCTGAACAGTATCTTCGGTTTTTTCGGTCACGTCGACGGTCACGGAAACAGGGCCGAGAACTTCATACGGCCGATGAACATCAGAGGTTTCCCAAACCACAATTTTGTAACCGCTGGGCTGAGTGGTAGCGCAACCCATCAAAAAAACAACCACTGCCACGAGAGAAAAAATTTTGTTTTTCATAGTCAACTCCTATTAACGCATCAATCCTGATTTTGAAATGAAATTATAAGCCAAATAAAAAACTGCGATGCACAGCAAAGCAGACGTAAACGTTAGCGCAAAATTCATTTTTAGCCAGCGATTCAGGAAAAATGGAATAAAAAATGAAAGCGATAGTGGCACCGCCAGAAATATCGACGCGGCGAATTGATTCACTTTCTCCATATCACGGTATTCCAGATAGGAGAAAAGAATACTCAATATTGAAATAAGCGGAAGTGCCACGATAAAACCGGCCAAAACAGGTTTGCGCCCGGCGAGCCAGGAGCTAAATGCAATGATGATTCCGGAAATAAGAACTTTGAAAACGAAAACCATTAAAACCTCCTGCGAGTGGGCAAAAAAAATGGCGTGGCCGCAATCAAGCAGCCACGCCAAATTGTACATCGTTTGTCATTCCCGCGAAAGCGGGAATCCAGTGTCGTTCAAAGACGCTGGATCCCGGGTCAAGCCCGGGATGACACAAAGTGTCAATTACAGCCCAAAGAGCATTTCCGCGTAAGTCGGCACTGGCCAGAATTCCGCCGGGGTAATTGCTTCGAGGGCATCAATATCCGCACGAAAAGCAGCCTGAGCGACGAACACCTTGTCGCGATAAGCCACGGCTTTGGCATGCGCTTCACTAATCCCTTGAGCTTTCTTCAATGCCGCTTCAAGCTCTCCCAACTTTTCAACAGCCGAAGCAAGCAATCCGGTTACTTTGGTCAGATGCTCTTTCTGCACCGTTGACGAAGCTCCCGCCGCTTTCAATTTGGCAATGGTGTCGGCCAGACATCCGGCAAACTTCGAAACCGCTGGAATGTACTGTCTTTTCGCCATCGAAATCGAAGCCTGGGCCTCAATGTTGATATGCTTGGCATAAATTTCCAAATAAACTTCGTAACGGGAATGAAGCTCTTCCTTCGTGAGAACTTTGTATTTCTCAAAAAGCTTCACGGTTTCCGGCGTGTTCATCGCGCCCAAAGCATCCACCGTCGATTTGATATTTGGAATACCGCGTTTTTTGGCTTCCTTGACCCAATCTTCGGAATAATTGTTCCCGTTAAAAATAATTTTGCCGTGCTTGATGATCGCGTCTTTGATAATCGCCGCGGCTTCTTTATTGATATCTTTTGCTTTTTCAAGACGTGTCGCAATTTCATCCAAAGATTCCGCCACGATCGTGTTCAGAATTGTGTTCGGTCCCGAAATAGAAGCCGATGAAGGCACCATGCGGAATTCGAACTTGTTTCCTGTGAACGCGAATGGCGAAGTTCTGTTGCGGTCGGTGTTGTCCTTCGGCAGAGACGGCAGTGTGTCAACGCCAATGTTCAGGAAATGCTGACCTTTGGAGGACGCTTTCTTTCCCTTGCCAAGATTTTCGACGATATCGGTCAATTCTTCCCCCAAGAAAATGGAGATGATGGCCGGAGGGGCTTCGTTGGCACCCAAACGCAGATCGTTGCCGGGATTGGCGGCACCCGCTCTCAATTTGTCGGCATGCTTATCAACCGCAGTAATCAACGCAGCGAGGAACACCAAAAACTGTTCGTTGTCATGCGGCGTTTTTCCCGGCTCAAGTAAATTGATGCCGTCATCCGTCGCGAGCGACCAGTTATTGTGTTTGCCGGAACCGTTCACGCCCGCAAACGGTTTTTCGTGCAAGAGGCATACCAGATCATGGCGCAACGCCACTTTCTGCATGGTTTCCATCACGAGCTGATTGTGGTCAGCGGCAATATTGGTCGTTGAAAAAATTGGAGCCAGTTCGAACTGAGCTGGAGCCACTTCATTGTGTTTGGTTTTTGCCGAGACACCCATTTTCCAAAGCTCGGTATCGAGATCTTTCATAAATGCGGAAATGCGGTCCTTGATCGCGCCAAAATATTGATCTTCCAATTCCTGTCCTTTCGGAGCTGGAGCGCCGAAAAGCGTGCGGCCGGAAGTAATCAAATCGATGCGCTGATCAAAAGCTTTTTTGTCGATCAAAAAATATTCCTGTTCGGGACCGACGGTCGCCGTCACGCGCGAGGAAGTTCTGTTTCCAAGAGCGCGCAGGACGCGGATCGACTGTTTATTCACTGCTTCCATCGAGCGAAGCAACGGGGTTTTCTTGTCGAGCGCGCCGCCCGTGTAAGAACAAAACGCGGTCGGAATGCACAGCGTCACATTGCCGCCACCGTCTTCTTTCAAGAAAGCTGGTGAGGTGCAATCCCAAGCTGTGTAGCCGCGAGCTTCAAAGGTGGCTCGGAGTCCGCCACTCGGAAATGAGGACGCGTCAGGCTCACCCTGAATCAATTGTTTGCCGGAAAATTCCATCACAACGCCGCCGTCAGAAGTCGGGGAAATAAATGAATCGTGTTTTTCGGCGGTTCTTCCGGTCAGAGGTTGAAACCAATGGGTGTAATGTGTGGCTCCTTTTTCAATCGCCCAATCTTTCATCGCATTGGCAACGACATTAGCCACTTCGAGGGTCAAAGGAGCTCCCTGCTCGGTTACTTTTTTGAGAGCTTTGTACGTATCCTTGGGGAGCCGTTCTTTCATGACTTTATCACTGAATACGTTCGCACCAAAAATTTCGGTGACGTCAATTTTGGAATTGTTTTTTGGAAATTTTCTTTCAAACACTGCGCTTTCGCTAAATAAACTGCTAAGACTATCGATGGCACTCATGTTAATTTTCCCTTCTTGATTGGTTTGTGGTTTTTCGAAAAAACTGTCCCGAGAAAAGGAGCACGTATGTTAGCCCCTTGGGAAGGCTCAGGCAACAAAAAATAAGCCTTTGTAGAGAATAGCAAAAATAGTGCCAGAGGGGACGTTAAGGAAGCACGTAGGCGAACCAGGGACAGCTCTACTTTTTCCAGAACGGGTCCTGATCTCAGAATGACAAAATTGTCAATTTTTCACAATTTTAACGATATTCCACAACATCTTCGTGGGCATAACGCACCTTGGGATGAGCCGCAGAAGCATCTTCCTTCGAGCGATACCCGGCTGCGGCAACAAACACCACGTGATATCCCTGCTTATCCAGCCCCAGAATTTCATCATATTGCTTCGGGTCAATGCCTTCAATCGGGCAGGTATCGATGCCCAACACCGCGGAGGCCGTTAAGAAATTTCCCAATGCGATATACAGCTGACGCGCGGCCCAATCATTAATATCAAATCCCTTGCCGGCCCGGCCAACGAACCCCAGCATCAATTGCTTGTATCCTTCCAATGACTCCGCGGGAATTTCACGTACCTTTGCTGTATGCTTCACATAACGCTCTACATCATGCGCGTTCATATCTTTTTTGTGCGCAAATGCCACCAAATGGGACGCGTCCACAATTTGAGATTGTTTCCAGGACACCGGCAGGAGCCGTTCGCGCAATGCCGGATCTTGAACCACGATAAATTTCCAAGGCTGAAGACCGAATGAAGAGGGGCTGAGTACAAGCGTTTTTTCGAGGGCGTGCCAGATATCCGCTGGAATTTTCCGGGTAACATCAAACTTTTTTACTGCATATCGCCAGCGGAGCTGTTGCAACAAGACCTCGGGACTGATTATTCCATTATGTTTTTGTGTCGACATAGTCATTCGCTTCTCCTTATTTATGGACGGTTATCATAATAACGAATTCCAAAAAATTAAAGTCCATATTTGATTTGCATGATTTCTTTGATATCATGCGCGGCCATGAATCAGGAATCACAGATGCCGATGAAAAAAAATTCAGGAGCACTTATAACCGTTTTCCTCGCCGTCCTTATTGATTTGATGGGATTCGGTATTGTACTTCCCCTGCTTCCCTTTTACGCCTCAGCCTTTAACGCTTCACCGGTCACTATTGGACTGCTCTACAGCATCTACTCGTTTGCCCAACTTGTGTTTGCGCCAATTTGGGGTGGGCTTTCGGACCGCATTGGCCGGCGGCCGATTATGCTAATCAGTACGTTCGGAGCCGCCATCGCCTATGTGTTATTCGGCCTCGCCCATTCATTGTTTATCCTTTTCTTATCACGTCTAATTGCCGGCATCATGGGGGGGAATATTTCTACCGCTCAGGCTTACGTCGCAGACGTCACCACTCCAGAAGACCGCGCCAAAGGCATGGGATTGATCGGCGCCGCGTTTGGCATCGGATTTTTACTTGGGCCTGCCATTGCTTCGGTTTTGATTCATCCGGCTTTTATGAAACTGTTTCACATCTCGGAGCATAACCGTTTTGCGATTCCCGGATTTTTTGCAGCCTTGATGTCAACGGTAAGTTTCCTGTTGGTTATGTTTAAACTTCCCGAAACAGTCGGCAAAACTCCTGCGGACAACGGCAAACTGGTGAAAATAAGTATTTTCACTCCTCAATTCTGGAATATGATTTTTCATGACAAAAAATCCCGCGTGCCATTTCTCTTCCCCATGCTGATCGGCTGCATGCTGCTGTCGAGTTTCGGACAATCCAGTCTTTACAGCTCATTCCCGCTTTTCTGCGAATCGTCATTTAAGGTCTCGGCAGAAAATGTCGGATTTATGTTTGCCTTCATGGGATTGATTAATGTCGTGGTTCAAGGCGGGTTGATCCGGATGCTTTTGAAACGATTTAGTGAGGAAGTTTTATTTCTTTCCGGAGCCGTTTTTATGAGCGCCGGATTTTCACTTGTTTCTGTAGCACATTCAAAAAATATTCTGATTCTTTTTCTGGCAATAATGGCCATCGGCTGGAGTTTGGTCATTCCGACGTTGTCGAGCCTGATTTCGAAAGAGGCGGATCCTTCTCAGGTAGGCGCTACGATGGGAATTTCGCAAGGAATGGCATCACTTGGACGCGTGATTGGACCGACTTGGGGAGGTTTTCTTTACGCTGTTGCGCATCGTCTTCCGTTTGCAGCTACAGGCGCGATTCTTTTTCTGATGGTTCTGGTTGGGCTAAAAATAAAGCCCGGCTTGAACACCCTCGAGCGCTAAACGCGTCCCTCCCAGGACTCTCGTTTCCACCAAAAAGCATTCTCATCAGCCGGGCTAACATCCCTAATCAATCCTCTACTACAATTCTACCTTCCCCAAATAGGCAGGAAAGCAACTATCTTCTCTTGTTGGTTAGCTCATCATTCCAAGAACAGTGCCCATCGCCACATAACAGGCCACATGATGTCCGGCATTAATAAAAAACATTTTCATCGATTTGACATCGAAAAGATAATTCGTAGCAACCGCTGTCGCAACAAAACCCCCGCCCGCCAGAAGACCAATAATTCCTCCCGAAAGAGCGCCGCTGGCACCTGCAATTTCAACGAAAGATGAAAGAATAAAGGCGGCAATAAGCGTTAATCCGAATGTGCTGGCAAGAAGAATAGTCTTATTTTTCTTCTTCATATCTTCTTCTTTTACTTTGGCTTCTTCACACCAAATTTTTCCAAATAGAAATGGGGAATACCAGAGCCATCCCAAAGCAAATCCAACCAGAGCTGCAAAAAAAATAGCCGCAAAATTTATATCTTCAAACGGATTCGACATTGCGCCTCCTTTGTTACTTGGATAAACATCTGTCTAATTATCGACGCTTCCGTTATTTTCTTTTGTCATGCTCTGCCCCGATCACCGATCTTCGAAAAAGCCGCAAGCTGATCCAACTTCCGGTCAACCCCACAAAAAAACCCGCGATCACATCCAACGGATAATGCACGCCAACATAAATCCGGGTTATCGCCATCCAAAAAACTAACAAATAACACCATACCAGCTTATTGCTATAAATTTGATTCAGCACGAAAATCACACAGGTCACCACGACGACATGTCCGGAAGGAAACGCCTTCGTAGTCGGCAACTTGAAATGGGTACAAACAGATGAAAAAGTTTCGAAAGGACGATCGCGCTGTATAAGGTCTTTAAGAAGTTCCGAAGCGCCCCCTGAAATTACGTAGGCTGCTGATACAATCAGGAAAACTCGCCACCATCTCGGTCGATCCCCGAAAAACAAAAATATGGCCGCGAGCGGAAGAGCAAATCGAGGCTGACCCAAAATTGTCGGCCATCCAAGAATGTATTCGGATCCTGGAATTTGATTCAGAAAATGATTCGCGGCAAGAAAGAAACTTTGGTCTTGAATAATCAGCCAATGCCAAAAATTTGCCATAGTGAGGAAATTTTATCTACCAGGGACATGAAAGTCACGGCAAAAAACAGGGGAATTTTTTGAGAATCGGCGGCAGTTCGCTCTGAAACATCATTTTTATCTCACTCAACGGATGTCGAAATTCAAGACCCGTCGCATGCAAAGCCAGGCGCGGTAATTTCATTTTCTCAAGCATTTCCTCCCGCCACCCTTCCTGAACATACCGCTCATAAATTGACAGGTCGATATAAATTTTATCGCCCACAATCGGATGTCCGATCGAAGCCAAATGCGCGCGAATTTGATGCGTTCGCCCAGTAAGCGGCTCGACTCGCAGCAAGGCATATCCTTCCCTTTCTTCGATCATCTCATAACACGTCTCTGCGCTTTGACCGGCAGGATCAGGCACCGTCAGATGAAACGTATTCTGGATATCGGCTCCAAGCGGCAAGGCAATCCGCCCTCGTTTACTTTTTGGAATTCCGAAAACGATAGCCGCATATTCTTTCTTCACGTTTCGATTTTGAAACTGCGATTTCAAATGAGCCGCTGATTGACGTGTCTTTGCAACAAGCACCAATCCGCTGGTTTCTGAATCAAGGCGGTTCACGATATGCAAAGAACCCGTCTCGCGAGATAAATTTTTTTCGAGAAGCGAGAGTAAATTTTTTTCGAGGAAACGACCGACACGGTGGACCGGAAGCGGTGCGGGCTTTTCAACTACCATTAAACAGTCATCGTCGAAAATGATTTTGTAATTAGTGTCAACGTAAAGATCTTGTTCTTGTCGTCTGGAAGAAAAAAATGCGGACATGGATTATGCCGCTCTACGACTGACATTGCGGAGATAAATTTTTCTCATAAGCTCCAATTTGTCATCTTCTGAAAGCTCGCGATCCAACACTTTATACACATTCTTTGCTTCAATCTCAATGTACTCATTGAATAGCTTGGCCAAAGAAATTCCGAGATTTTGAAATTTTTCTACCGCTTTTTTCCTCCCTTCATCACCTACTGCCCATTTAAAATCATCATATCGCGTTCTTAATTCTTGAAGTTTTTTTCTGTATTCAGCGTGTTTTGATTCCAGAAAATCTATAGCCGGCCTTATTTGCGGCAAATGTGCAATCGCAAACGGAAACAATATTTCCTTTTCAATCGTCATATGCTTGTTCCATTCTCTTGAGAAAAATCTTGAGAAAAATTTTGAAACTTCATTCATTTGTATTAAATTTTCCTGATAAGCCGTCTCTCCTGAATAACAAAATCCTCTCAGCATTTCATCCAATGAAAAAATTCTATCCAACACCCTCCGGCAACGTTGGATCAAAAGTGACGTGATGTTTTTCGATTCATTACTCAATCTATCTCTGTCTTTTTCCTCATTCTTCAAAATTGCATCCACTTTCCCCATTGCTTCGATAACAAGAATTAAGTAGCGGTCCAATCCGCAATCTAATTTGGCACGCAATGGGCACATCCCCTCAGGGGTTAAGGCCCGGCAATGCACACACACAGTTTGACGCACGGCATCAACGTAAGGGACAATACTGGGTTCGTGAATACGTCTTGCAATTGCTATCAATTCGGGCAAATAGCGGAATACCGCACACCCTTTTGGATCTTCAGAATGACAAACGCCATCATTTCCAAAGTCAATGCAGCGGGTACAAACATACCGCAACACCGCCTCTTCATAGAGCGAACGGTATTTTTGAAAATACTCCATTTCTTCTGTCATGCCATCCTCCCACTCAATCCACCTAAATAGTACCCCAGGATTACAACTTGTGCCAATGACACGGGTTACACAATCACAAATAAAAACGCCCCCTGAACGAAGTTTGCAGAAACGAAGTCTTTTCATTTCTGTACTCTTCGCCAGGAGGCGTTTACGGAGGAAAACGTATCGTTAGTTAAATTTTATTTATTGGGTTTAGGATGTTTAATTTTCTCATAACGTTCTTTGTAATCAAACGGCTTGAACGTCGGGCTCTCCGAATTGTGGCATTTTGTGCAAGTCGCCTCATCCGGAATAATTAATCCCGCTTCTTTCGCGGCGTTAACATCTTCCATGACGCTCTTTTTCATATAATCTTTTCCGGCACCATGGCATGTTTCGCAAGAAACGCCTTCTTCAACCGGGATCGCATCCGTAACAACTTGTTCTGTATGTCCATAAGCCGTGGAATGACATTTCAAACATTTTCCGCTCTTTTGAGGATCATCAATTCCCAGTTTAGCGCCGACTTCTTTTGCCTCGGGAGTTCCCAGTGCTTCAAAAGCCTTGGCATGTTTTGATTCCTGCCAAATACGATATTGTTCGCCCTGCTCTGGTTTCTTATGGCAAATTCCGCATTTTGCCGCCCCGACATATTCATGATCAGCGGCAAAAGCTACGGGGGTGGCCAAAAAAGCAAAAACAGTTAAAACCAGAAAGCTCCTTAATAATTGTGGCAACAAATAACCTGACTTCATCGCTATCCTCCTTGTTTGCGCTTCGCCTACTTTGATAGAAAAACGAAAACTTTTGTAATTAATAAGACGTGCGACCGAATAATCTATTCGATGGGAATGTTCTCTAATTCCAAAGACAAGAGCGAATTATAGCGAGAGAACCCGGTTTAAAACTGTGACGAAGGTCACATAACTGCGCTAAGCCAGTTCGCCAGTATGGCAATCAGAACATTTCGTCTCTTTCCATTCCTCGCCAATATCCTCGGGATGCTTGAATTCAACCCCGGCCACAGCAGTTTCCAGTAACTCCGGTTTGCCCTGCTCAATAATCGCATGACACATAGCACAATCTTTCCGGATCACTTTACCTTCCGCAGTTTTGTGTTTGTCATCGTGGCAGCGAAAACATCCCGTAGAGATGAAATGCCCAATATTGTTGGGATGCACCTTCCATGACGTTTTCATTTCTGGGAAAAAGTTGACATTATAAATATTAATCACCCGGTCAATACTGCTCTGCAATTCTTTACCTTTCGACTCCCAAATTGCGGGGTATTTTTCCCGGTAAAAAGTCTCGAGACGTTTGCGAATTTCGGCTTTTGCTTCTGAGTTCGATTTGTAATTCCCCACCAAGGCTTTCACCGCCTCACGTTTTATATAAGGCAGTGAACTGTCAATCTGTCCAAAGCCCATCGCTTCATTTACGGACTCCGATGGCGCTTTGAAGTGATGGCTTGGGCGATTGTGACAATCCATACAATCCATTAATTTGATTTCACCTTTTGGCGGATTCGAAGCGCTGTATCCGGATTTTTCTTCAACAAATATCTCTTCTTTACCATCAGGATTGATCTGCCGCACCCATGGAATGTTTTCTTTCTTCTCATCCGTGGCGATGTAATAAACCTGATTATTAACTTTCATATGCCAGTGAATGCCTTCACCCTGCCCATAACGAGGCTTGGCACCGCCCACATGGACAAGTAATCGAGCCTTCCATTCTGTGTTCGTTTCATCAGGCAGAAAGTATTTATGATTTACTTCTTTATCCCCGTAAAACTGCTCGGGCCAATGGCAATGCTCACAAGTTTCGCGAGCAGGGCGAAGCGTCTTTATCGGTGTTGGAATAGGACGATTAAAACGGTTTGTAAGAGTTAAATAAGCCTGACGGGCTCCGGAAGGTTTTGAACGGATATACCAGTCAATCCCAGGCCCAATGTGGCATTCCACACAGGCTACATGCGCGTGCGGGGAATTTTTGTACGCAATATATTCCGGTCCCATCACGCCATGACAGGTGCGCCCGCAAAAAGTGACAGACTCCGAAAACTCGTAAGCCCGGTACGCACCCACCATTGAAAAAAGAAGAAACAGCGTAACTACGCCCCAAGCCGCAAATGCTATCTTCTGGTGTGTGGGATTATTAAAATCAATCTGGGGAAATTGCTGAACATGGCCAAGTTTTTTAAATCGTGCACGCTCGCGCCAGGCGCCGATGGGAATCATCAAAAGACTGATCACCAAAAAAACCGGCACAACAACGTAGGTAAAAATTCCCAAATAAGGGTTCAACCCTTTATCAAGGAAGTCTAAAACGAACAGAAATAAAATAACGGCAAACAAAATTACGGAGAGAATTCCGCCGATAACACTCATCCAGTTTCGAAAATAAATATTTCGTTTCTTTTCTTCACTCATGTCGTTGATTTCTCGGGATTAATTTGATCGATAATATTTGCGGCGGCCAGATGAGGAACGCCGTACACATCCACATCGTAAGTTTTGCCAAATAAAGTTACTTTAGTTTCTGAATACGCCCCCATCACTCCGAACACAACCAGAGATATAAGGACAAGAATGCAAAACGTTATCGAAAAGGGTCTTTTAAGAGGATTGCGTTGTTTACTGTTATCCAAAAAAGCCCAGAACAGCAAAAATAGCGGCGCCAAACCAACGACAAAGATACCTATCATTTTGGGGAAATATTTCAGCACCTGATACATGGGCAAAAAATACCATTCGGGTTTGATACCAGCCGGCGTTTGGAGGGGATCAGCTTTTTCTCCCAACTCAAAAGGAACTAAAATCGATAGCGTAATCAGGACGGCCATTAAAAGATAAAACACAACGCCTTCTTTTAATGCATGATGGGGATAGAATGGAATTCCTTCATCGGGCTTAACTTTCTTTTCCTCACCAACCGGCTCCATGGTTGAAATTCCCTGAAAGCGAACAAGAAAAATGTGAATGATGATCAGGAAAAAAAGCGCCCAAGGCAATATGATGACATGCACAACAAAGAAACGGGAAAGCGTCTCACCGCCCACCGACTGGCCTCCCCTCAGCAAGGTTTTAATAAACAAGCCAATCCAGGGAACCCCCCCAGCCAGTTCCGTCCCCACCGTTGTTGCCCAATATGACAACTGATTCCAGGGAAGAAGATATCCGGTAAAACCAAAAGTAAGTGTTATAAAGAAAAGCAGAACGCCAAAAACCCAGGTTAACTCGCGTGGTTTCTTGAAAGATCCCATGATATAAGTCCGCAGCATATGCAGAAATACGATCAAGATCATGAGATTGGAGCCCCAGGCATGAATTTGCCGGTACAGCCATCCCATGTAGGCTTTGGACATGATGAACTTCACACTTTCAAACGCCTCGTTGACCGTTGGACGATAGTAAATTAGCAGCAAAATCCCTGTGAGGACTTGACTGACAAAAAGGATCAACGACATACTGCCCAGTGTGTGAAGCCAACCCACGTTCGGGGGAAGCGGTTTCTCAATCTGCTTTTTTAGCGGCTGTTTGATTTGCTCTACGTCAAACCGCTCTTCAAACCACTTTTGAATAAATTGTTTGATCATGAGGATTTTTTTGAAAATGAGTTTTAGAGTTTAATAAAAATTTTTCCATCCACAACATTCACCGGATAAGAAGCCAAAGGTCTTGGCGGCGGGCCCGCCACCACTCTGCCTGTTGTATCAAATAATCCCGCATGACAGGGGCAGGCAATTAATTGCTTCTGAGAATCCCACCCCACCAGACAACCAAGGTGAGTGCAAATCGCCGAGAAGGCATTAAATCCTTGCGGTGTGTGAATTAAAATGAGCGGAGTCCCGGACACATCTACTTTTTTTGCGCTGCCAACGGGAATGTCATCGGCGCGACCAACATCATTAGCCCCGCCCACTGGACCACGGCGAGTCACCGGCCAAATATATTCCAATGCGGGCAATAGCATGCTCAAAAACGTGATAAATAATCCGCCCTTGATAATCCAGCTGATAAAATCGCGTCTCGACAAAGACTTTTCGTACAAAGGCTTCTCCAGATTTTGATCTTTACCTGAATCACTCATCGTCGTGTTTTTTCTTTCTCTCATCCCTGATAAACTTTAAACGTTTATATTTAGTCCACAACGCCACAACCATCAATAGGACAAAAATCCACACAATAATAAGCGCAATTTTCCGCCACTTCAAACCTTGATACTTATGATTTATACCTTTTCGGATTTGTTCGGTTGTAGCTTCAACTTTATTTGAAAGCTTTGACAACTCACCGACAGAAAGCGAATGCTGAGTTATTCCCATCTCAATCAAACTGGTATTGGCTTCATCAAAAGCGGCTTTTTCTTCATCAACAAAAAGACCCTGATTCGCCGCTGCTTTCACTACGGCTTTTGTCTCGCTAACTTCCGTTTGGGATTTTAACAACAGTTATTGCATTGAAAGCGCTCTTTGCGCCGCCAAGCTTTTCACATTATGACATTTCGAGCAAGCCGTACTGAACAATTGAATTGTGGGGTGTTGAATGCCATGAAAACCATGGCAGGATATACATTCTGAAAACTTGCTGCCTTCAGCCAACTTGGCGTGTTCGCTGGTCAAAAAGAATTTTTTTTCGTTAATGTGACATTTGCCGCAAGTGTCACTGACTTCTTTCACTCCAGGAGGCATGGCTCCGTGACTTCCGTGACAGCTAACACAGTTTGCCGAAGAAAGATCGTTTTTCACGAGTAAAGCAACGCCGTGGGCACTATTTTCATATTGTTTGAAGATGTCTGACGGAAGATGGTAACGCCCCATCAATTTCTCATTGCCATGACACTTATTGCATGTCTTTGGAACATTTGTAGGATAAACGGAACTTTGCGGGTCGCCAATACCAAGAATATTGTGATAGCCATGGCAATCCGCACAAGCAGCAACGTGTGTATCACCGTCAATTAATAGTTTTTTTCCATGCATACTGGTTTTATACCGGGCCAGCTGATCGGTACGAATACCATAAAAATTCATCACCTCAACGTTGGCGTGACAGGTACCGCACATATTCACGATCTGTTTTTTGTCAGGAATTCCGATATAACCCGTGGCGGGTGCTTTGGCGAGTTCTTTTTCTTTTTTGGCCGGATCACCGCCGTGACAATTGTTGCAGGTAATCCCCTCACTAGAGTGAATGCTGTCTTTCGTTTCTTCCCAAATATCCATGTGACACGTGACGCACGAATTATTTTTAGGCGCTTCTACCGCCCACACAAATTTTTGTACGCCGACGAAAAGCAGAAGCAAAAAAGCGGCAACAACGCTAATTCGTGCCGATATTGGAGCAATACATCTCATAGGCAAAACATCACCTTGGATTTTAGTGAGAAGTTTTGATTTGCGTCTTTTTCCAATAAACAAAAGAGAGTAAGGCCACCAGCAATAAATCGGCGATGACGAAAGCGCCGACATAAGGAAGTCCGCCGCCGGCAAAACCATAACTGTGAAGTCCCGCGGCAAGAACAAAGTTGACACCGTACCATGCCATCAGAACGCCCAGAAATGCAACTGAGGCGCCAACAGCAAGACCAAACGGACCGATCCAGCCGACATAACGGCAATGAAGAATAGCCAAATATCCGAGAAGAGCGATTAAGGCCCAAGTTTCTTTGGGATCCCAGCCCCAAAACCGGCCCCAAGAGTAATTTGCCCAAACACCACCCAAAATAGTTCCCGCCGCCAAAAGAACAACACCGATTTGCAACGCCCGGTAAAGAAATTCGGTGATAATGCGAAGAAGATTTTCATTTTTCGTCTGAAACACATGCATGAGGAGAGAAATATGTGCAATAGCTAGAGCCAGAGCAAAAGCGCCGTAACTTAACGTGATCGTCAGAACATGAATTGTCAGCCAAAAATTATTTCTTAAAACCGGTTCCAGAGGCGAGATCGAAGGATCCAAAACCGCCGGCAAACTATCTGCCAGAATTAAGCCGACTGCAGCAATCGCCGACGCTGCCAGAGTGACATACGTTGAGCGGTAAACGAAGAAAAGGATAACCGCAAACAAAACCGCCGCCCACGAAACCCAGATAACAGACTCGTACATGTTGCTAACAGGAGGCCTGCCCGAAATAATGCACCGCAGAACAAATCCATAAGTGTGCAGCAGAAATCCCAAAATAACGCTGCCCACCCCAATCCATGATAAAAACGATTTCTTTAAAACAAAATTTATCAGAAAAATCAAAAATCCCAGCAAATACAAATGCCAAGCCCATCCGAAAGGCCTTAAGTGATTGTATTGAATTTCCAGCGTAAAAGAATTCTGTAATCCCAACCGATTGATAAACTCTTCGCTCGCCTGTTTGAATTTCACCGGATCATTTGAGCGGTAACTTTCCAGCATCGTATTGAGCGGAACAGCCAGACTGCCAATTCTCTGATCTGTTTTAATCATATCGATGGAGAGCCACTTGTCATGAGGGGAAGATGGATTAGGAATAACAGACCAGTTTTTTCCTTCGCACGAGGCATAAAACAGACTCATTTTTTGATAAAGCTCAATCTCCGCTTTATCAACCGTGCTTAACACTTCCCCTTGCGATTGTTTGGCATCGATTTGCGCCACGCTGTCGAGAAAAACACGGCTCGAAGAAAGAAAATGCGGGCTGACTCTTTTCGTTTCAGCAGGAATTCCCAAAAAAGTCCTTAATGCCTGATTGGAAACCGGAATCAGAGGCTGCGCTTCCCACTGCTCAGGTTTTGCGATCCATTCCAAAAGCAGGGTGTTGGCATCTTTACCTGCGAAACGTTCTTTTCCTGTTACATACAAAACCACTTCTTTTGAGAAACTGCTGAAAGGCTTGATTCGCCCCCCGCTTTGCACCGCCATCTTTTCGAGCGACTTAATATCAAAATTGCTGTGAGACCCGCAAATCGCAGGAGCAGAATAGAAACAAACAGGAATCAATAGCAAAAGAGCTCGAAAAATTTTCATTTTTTCTCACTTTCGTTTGAATAGAGAGGCTTGCTGCTTGAAAATCTTTTCAAATAAAACATAAATAAAACGCCAAGAATCATGACAATGCTGCCCGCATATTTTACCGGAATGCCCGGGTCACGCCCCACGGAGAAAATGGACACTTTGGGCCGGCCTTCGCTCAACTGATATCCCGACTGAAAAACCTTGAATCCACGGTAAGAAAGCGGCTTATTCATGCTGATCTCAACCTCTCGGTCAACGCCTTTTGAGGGGTCGATTAACTTGACAGCGCTTTTAAACGCAGCGGGCCGCTCTGAACCGGGATAATAATCGATCATAAATTTTTTAAGCTCAATATCAAATCCAAGAGGAATATTTTTCTCGCCGTAAATGACATGAAGCGGTGCACTTTCGGAAAAAACAAATTGATGATCTCCGCGCTGAAGCCAAAGTTTCGCTTCCTGGCCGTTTTTCTGAAATCCCATCAAAACTACCGGCCGTGGATTTTTCTCCTGGGGTGAAAGAGGCAGTGGTTCAAAATAAGACTTAAGTTCCGCTTCAGGAAAAAATGTTTTAACCAGAAATTTCAGATGCATCCAGCCTGTAGCGTATTCCTTCCCCACTTCCACCGGGACCGGCGGAATCACAGTTTGTTGAGTTTTTGTCTGATAGAAAAGTTTTCCGGAAGCATTCTTGATAATCCGAAGTTCGTTTGCAGAAGCGCCCTGTTCCAACCCGGAAGCCTCAAAATGAATTTTCAATCCGGTCTGTGATGGCGCGCGACCGTGAAGCGTCGGAAAATCCGGAAAAAAAGCGAAGGCGGTATGTTTTTCTTCCGTTTTCTTTCCCAGAATCACAAATTCACAGGCCGGATTCACGGCCGCTTCACCCCGGTCAACCAGCTGATTATTTTCAACAATCGCGTGAGACAAATAACGATTAATTTTTATTTTGAAGGGTGTGTTGGGAATAGAAACTTCTTTGGTGAGCGCCTTCGATACGGACACCCTGCTTTGTTTGCCCTGATAATTGAATATCAAATCACCCAAAGAGTCGGAAGAAGCAGATTTTTTCGTAGGCAAAGGAATTTCCTGGGAAGAAAACCGAACCACTGCCGGCCCCAAATCCATACTGTCTTTCCCTTGTTCTTCCAGAAGCCTGCCGCCCATACGCATATTTTCATTAAAAATATCAAACTCTACGGCAGAAGAACCGCCCGCCTTGGGAACAATTTTCTCAACCGGTTTGGAATGCGGGAAAAAAGCTAAAAGATTAACCGCAACATCATCAAAGTCATGCAAAATAAATGGTTTATTACCCTCCCATTGCCGTGGTGGAAGTTTAAAAGGAACTTCAATGCTTTGCTTGGTTTGGGAATTAAATATTTGGAGGAGCGGGACATCAACGGAAATCTGGTTTCCTCTTTCCCCTTCCGCTAACGCCAGCTGGCCGTCAATCGCGAATCGAGTGGTCATCCACGATCCAAAGATAATCATGATAATCCCAGCATGAGTCATCACAAATCCCACATGCTTTTTCTGCCAGGGTAGCCGTGCCAAAGCGGCGAAAGCCAGATTCATCGCCAACACGCCAAGAAGCAAACTAAACGCAGCGGTATGGTAAACCATCTGCTGCGCGGCTTTAGTTCCTGAAGCAGATTCAATAAAAGTACCGGCAGCTAAAGTCACTCCCAACACGACAAGAAGAAACACGGCGAGCTTTAAAGAGGCAAAGAAATTAAAGAAGGAAAAAAGAAAGCTTCTCAAGATATAGTAAGGACTTACGCCCTGCGATTTCGGCTTCATGGGGTGTGATTATCAACCCCAGGGTAGGAGCATTTCAAGCGAAATTACATGAGCATCATATTTACCATACTCCACGTTTTGATTCGGATTGTAATGGTAATAGGAGTACTTCGGTTCCAACGTAATCCGTTTATTCAAAGCCCAGCGCACGCCCAAATTTAAATCTATCTGATTGTAGTCAACACCAAGCGGTAAACCGATTGTGGAATAATCATTGAAATTAGGCGCTCTTGAAAAATCAAGGCTACCCGTAAGAATCAAATCGGGCCTTAAGGCGTAATCCGCACTGAACATCCACATGTTTACATTGGTGTTATAAGTTGGAGGAACTCCCATTGTTCGGGCTGAATTATGAGCAGGCGTTACAGTTTTAATTGTTTGCCTGGAAAATGAAATCATTGTCATTAAATCTGCCAATGGCTGATACATCAGGTCATATGTATAAGTATTTGATATCGTACGCGTCGTCACATAAACCGGCTCATGATACGGCAACGCATAAAAATCCTTTTCTTGAAACTGATAACGGAAGGCTGGCTGCAGCCACTTCACCAATCTTAAGGTAGTCCGGGTTTTGAATTCGTTAGTGTTGATTTTTAATGAATCAAAGAACGCGCGAAAAAGCTCGCCGCCCGTCGGCGGTGAGTTTTTGATGTAATCGTAATCATCGTTTTCCCGGCGAATGCGAACATCTGCCGTGGTATTTACAAAATACCAAGGCGCAAAATTTCCGCCAATAGTCCACATCTGGCGATAACTATTTATGTTTACCAAATTGGTATAGTTTTCATTGGCACTAGTAGCCGCCTGACCAGCAACGCTCAAACGATTTTCATATCGTCGATTCCCAATTTCCTGCAATTCCATTTCTGAGTAAAGCGCTGTATGGGGAATTCCGGTAAAACGCACGGATACCGATTCGGCAACGCTTCCAATCTTATTGCTGAGATTGCTGATCTCCGTAGTATCGATTCCTCCATTCGGAACACCGGCATTTGTATCCATGGGATTTGTGGAAAATCCCAAATTTCGGTACACGTCGCCTTTCAATTTGGCAATCAAACTCAAAGAATGCCAGGGAGTCCACATAGCATTTCCAACCCAGCTGTTATCCTCCATATTATTGTGAGCAATAGAATTACGGGCACTTTTGGCATTGGCGTTATTGAAAAGCCTCCCCGCGGCATCAAATTCAAATATGGATTCGATTTCTTTATTTTTCATTTGAGCATAACGATACCCGGAAGACACAAACACTTTGTCTTTCTTGAACCACCGCTCAGCTCCAACCGTTGTGGTCATCAGATCAGCACTGGGTTCTTGATGCTGCAGGCGCCTTTTATTATCCGCAGCCACTCCGGTCGTTGCCATCCACTGCTCCCATCGCGAAGTATCCGCCCGGAATAGTTCCCATCGTTGATCTGCTTTTAGTTTATATCCACCGATGGTGTGATCCGCTTTGATAGCAAAAGTATCCACGCTTTGATTGATCTCCTGATAGGAAGGAAAAATGTAGCGGAGAATAGCCCCTTCGGTAACACCGCCCCACGAAAGACGCGATTTGGCGCCAAGCCGGTAATCCCGATCGTATTCGAAACCCAAGTGAGGCCAATTTTTGATAGTAATTCCGGTATCCACTCCCAAATGACCGATATCCATGTGAAGACCTTTGTCTAATTCATTGTGCCTGAGCGTCGCAAATCGGTCGTAAACGCCGCCCGTCGTGTCGTAATACCGGCGGAATTGTTTAAAATCAAAATTGACAAATCCCAAGTTTTCTTTGGTAATAGATGTTTTCGCACCAAAATCGTTTTGAGGGACGAGACCACTTCCTTCCATCGACAACGTTACGCCTTTGGGTAGTTTATACTCCGCCGTAGAATTATCCGCCCCTGCGTTATAATCACCCTTCATCCATTTATGGTTTTGGAACTTGGCCATATCGCCATCCACAAAAGCATATTGCACTGGAACTGGCGCAAAGGTAACAGGCGCTGTTTCCGTTCCGGTCTCTCCCGCAGAAACGGTTCCAGGTACGAGTAACAATCCACCGATTAAAATTTCTGCCAGCACTATGCGTAAAGTAGTTTTCATCGTAACCCTCTAATATCGCAGATGATCATCAAAATTCGATCCATGAACCGCTGTATGACACCCTGCACTAAAGCAAGTTCCTTGAGGCATTCGGGCCGCATGGTTAGATCTTCCAATCACTGGAAAATCCATTTGGGTATGACATCTTAAGCACAAATTGCTATCGCGAATAAGCAGCATCTTGTCATTAACCGAACCATGAACCTTATGACAAGCGGTGCAGCCTTCACGAAGAGCCTCATGCTCCCACACAAAAGGACCGCGTTGAATCTTATGGCATTTATAGCAGGCTTCATTCATACCGCTAAGCGTCGTCGCAGACCAAGGCTTGACTTCGGCACCGTGCGCGGAATGACAGTCCGCGCACCCCATTTTACCCTCCAAAACGGGATGATGAAACGGCAGGCGAAATTCCATTTTCTTATCCATATGGCAGGAAAAACAAACTTCAGGATTTTTTCTTGGGTTGATAATCCCTTTTCCTTTGCCTCCGCCCGCATCCACGTGAATGCTTCCGGGGCCGTGGCACATTTCGCATCCTTGCGCCTTTGTCTGACCATGTTCGATATTGAGTCTTGAATGGGTGGAAAGTTTAAACTCGCGGGCTTCTTTTTCGTGACACATTTCACAGGTTTCCTGACCAACATATTTTGATCCCTTAACGCCAACGAAACCTTCGAAGGGGTAAGATTTCTCTTTCTTCTGCTCGGCGCCCATCGCTTGGCCGGATACTACGAACAAAAAAATAACGACTGAGGCAAATGCTCCAATCGCTTTCACCCAACAAAATTGTTTTGCCATACGAACTCCGAAATTATTGAAGAGAAAAGGAAGAAAATAACAAACCCGCTCAAACTGAATGATGTTTTATAGTTACGACTGAAAATCATTATAGCTTAATGAATGAACGTGTGTCACTGGAAATTATAATCGCACGATACAATCGATAAAAATAATTGATTTTTAATATTGCAATGATAAATTATTTCTATCTATGAACACCCTCAGCTTGAAAATATTCAAAGATATTGCCTACGAGAAAAATTTTGCCAAAGTCGGAAAATTGAATTTTCTGACACAGCCGTCCGTCAGCTCGCACATTAAAAATCTTGAGGAGCTGCTGGGATGCCGGCTGTTTGACCGCGCGCCGCGAAAAGTAAGTCTGACCAAGGAAGGGGAATTTTTGCTTCCTTACGTCGAAGACCTCTTAACCCGGATCGGAAATTTAAAATCCCACCTCTCCAACAAAACCAAAACACTAAAGGGAAATGTCAAGATTGCCACAGTCTATAGCATCGGCATCTACGAGCTGGCTGCCAATCTGAAAAAATTTATTCGCGCCTATCCGGATATCTACATTCATCTTCAATACAGTAGATCGGACTTGATCTATGATCTTATTCTTCAAGAAAAAATTGATTTCGGCATTGTTGCTTATCCTAAGAACCGACCGAGAATCAAGATCACCCCTGCCGGCAAAGATAACCTTATTTTAATTGCCCCTCCCAAACACCACCTGGCAAAAAAACGCAGCATCAAATTGCAGGAAATTAATAACGAAAACTTCATCACTTTTGACGAAGGAATTCCCACAAGGGAGGCCATCAACGAAGCGCTAAATAGCAAGGAAGTAAAAGTTTTCATTCGAATGACCAACGATAATATTGACACGATAAAAAAAGCTGTGGAAGTAGGATTAGGAATATCGATTGTGCCCCGCAAAGCCGTTGAAAAAGAAGTGGCTCAGGGACTGATAACATCTATTCGGATTTCGGATTTGCAGCTTTCACGACCGATCGGCATTATCACCTTAAACGAAAGAGTGCCGACACACCCCGCTCAACTTTTCATTAACATGCTGGCTCGAGACTAAATCGGTTTGACGCAAATAACAGAAGCCAGCTCTTTATCGATCGAGAATGAACTCTCGTTGATTCGGAAAACCAAAGAGGGGAATTTTTGGACAAGCGTAATCTTTGCCCCGGGAAGCGCATCCATCGCAATAATCTTTCTGAGAATAAGATTGTCCACTGTCCGCAAATCAACGATTTCGGCGGATCGGTTTACTTCAAATTCATTCAGAGAAACTCCGGATTTTTCTGAAAATTCCTTCTCTTCACACACAGCCTCACGCCCAGATTTTCGATTAAAAAATCTCGCAATTCCAGAAATCCATCCGGGCGCTGAAACCATCTCGTAGTAACAGCGGGGACAGCGAACGCCGCCACAGCTTTTTTGCGTGCCACAGCCGGAACATGCGCCTCGAGCTTCGGACTCGTTAAATTCATGATGACATAAATCACAAATCATAACCGTACTCCCAGACTGACCAAAATAAAGTTCAGAAAAAACGCCACCCAGAACGAAAAGAAAAGCGTGAAAGCCGAAATGCCCAGACCCGTTTTCCAGCCCCGCTCTTTCATATTCATCAGAAACTGCGCAATACACGGAAGAAAGAGAGTCAATGTCACGCAGGCGACAAGAAGCTGCACCTCATTCAATTTTCCCGCACGCGCAAGATCATACAGCCCCGCCGCTCCGTAATCCCGCCTGAAAAACCCCATCAAAAACATTTTGGAAGCTTCTACCGGCAAACCGATCATTTTTACAGGAACAGCCAGCAACCGGATTAAAAACGCGAAAACCCCGGTCAACTGCCCCAACCATATCAGCGAGCTGGCGACAATAAATAATGGCAGCACTTCCAGAAAATACCATTTCACCCGCACATAAGTTTTTGTCAGAACGTTGGTGATTTTGGGAAATCTTAGCGGCGGCAACTCCATATAAAAAGAAGGCTTCTCACCCGGCATAATCTGCGCTGTTAAAAATCCAATAAAAAGAAAAACCAACCCCACCACAAACGCCCAAAGAAAGAGCGTCAAAACATGGCCGGTAAGCAGCGCGAAAATCACGCCCAGCTGCGCTGAACACGGAATCGCCAGAGATAGCAGCATCGTTGAAATCACACGCTCGCGCGGAGTCGGCAACGTCCGCGTCACCATAGTCGCCATCGTGTCACAGCCAAATCCCAAAACCATTGGAATAACGGCCCGCCCGCTCAAACCAATTTTTTTGAAAATTCTATCGATCAGCATCGCCAGACGCGGCAAATATCCCGTATCTTCGATAACAGCAAAAACTAGAAAAAAGAAGGAGACAATCGGAAGAATCAAAGCAATCGCGTAACGCACACCGAGCGTCAACATTCCGTACTCACCGACAAACAGATCCCGGAACACCGGCCACGGAATTAACTGGCTAAACAGCTTGATCAGGAAAGGGTTGATGTAGCCTTCAAAAATAGTTCTCTCCAAAAAATCTACGACGGTTTTGGCACCAAACACACCTACGAACTGATAAAGCCCAAGATACAAAATCAAAAACAGAATCGGAAGTCCTGTGACCGGATTCATGGTCAGACGACTGAGCCATTCTTCAAACCCACGCTTTTCGCTTTTGAGCCCGCGGAACCCCGCTGTTCGCCGAATCACCTCGTTCGAAATTCCAATAACTTCCCGCTTCAATGCCAGCGCCATTTCAAGCTCCAGCGGACGGTTGTATCGGGCTTTAGTTTCTTCAATAACGCTTTTAATTTTCAACAAAGCCTGAGGTTCTTTTTTTTCGATCAAATCCCAGACCTCCCGATCCTCTTTAAGAAGCAAACGGCCGATCGAACGTTTGGAAATTTGATAATCTTCGCTCAAAAAGTTTTCTATTGCAGCGAGAGCTTCTTCGATAAAAAGGTTTTCGGAATCAGAATTTAACAATCGAATTTCAGAAGACAAATCATTCTTTGACCGAGAAAATCGAATAATGGCTTCTTCAAGTTCCTCCATACCCTCACCCGAAGTTGAAACCGTTTCGATCACCAGAATGCCCAGCTCTTTTTCCAACCGCTCACGGTCAAACATCATGCCAAGGCGGCGGGCTTCATCCATCATGTTAAGCACCAGCATCACCGGTAAACCAGCATCGAGAAGTTCCAGCGTAAGCGGAAGCATGCGCTCCAAATTTTTCGCGTCAATAACATGCATCACAAGCGAAGGCGTTTCCTCAAGCAAAATCCTCCGGGTCACCATCTCCTCCTCGCTGACCGGAGAAAATGAGTACATGCCCGGCGTATCAATAATTTCAAACTGAGAGCCCTCCAGATTGATATGACATTCGGAAACTTCGACAGTAGTGCCTGGATAATTTGAAACGGTAACATAACGGCCGGTGAGGTTGTTAAACAGCACACTCTTCCCGACATTGGGACTACCGAGAATTAGTATCTTGTGCGTTTTCCCCGGCGCGACGGGGGCGGTGGCGACATTAAGATTTTTCAGACGAAGATCTTCTGTTTCCATGGTATTAATATCTTTTCTATTTCGGGATTTAGATCAGATCTAATTCGGATTTAATCTGAATAGGATTAATTCTGAACTATAAATTGCGTAGTGTCAAGTCCGCGTTTGGAATTAAACCGGAGGCTGATAGGCACAGCACAGATCTTCGTCCAGACAGTCGCCGGTCATTGCGTACGCCCGAGACCGGGACCCGCCGCAAATATTCCGGTAAGGACAGACACCGCAACGGCCCTTGAGGAGCGAAGAGTCGCGAAGTTTTTTCAAAATGGGAGCATTTTGGTAAATATCGATCAGTGAGGCCTCACGAATACTTCCGGCAGACAGCGGAAGGAAACCGCTTGGAAATACTTCTCCGCGATACGAAATAAAAATAAATCCTTTTCCCGAATTCACACCTTGCGGCGCGCGGCCGATACTGCCTTTCGGCCCCTGTACCCGCTTCATATAATTCGGCAAATCAACATCGCTGTCCCTGACGGAACGAGGATCGAGTCCTTCCCGCATCATTTCCTGCTCGAAATAATACCGCCGGTAATGCGGCGCTTCCGTAATTTTGATGATGAAGGAGGCCCGCTTGCTCAAAGCATAAATTTTGGAAAATGCCTCTTCGAATTTTGACGCATTAATCAGCGGCAGTTCCGTTCCGCGGCCGACGGGAACAAGGAAGAACACTTCCCAAAAAACAATGCCCAAACCTTCGATAAGGTGAATCAACTCATCCATCCGCTCTAAATTATGCACGTTGATGAGTGAATTAATCTGAACCGCGAGCCCCATTTCATTCGCAAGACGCACGCTCTCGAGCGTGCGGTTGAACACGCCCTCTGTCCGGCGAAACGCATCATGTTCCTCGGCACGGGCAGCATCGAGACTGAACGCGATTTGATCCAATCCAAAGTTTTTCAGATTTTTTATACGATCCGGCGTTAGGGCGGGTGTCACCGCAGGAATCGCACCGGTCCTGAGTCCCAGCGATTTGGCATAACGAATCAGCTCCGGCAAATCCTGCCGTTTCAGCGGATCGCCGCCACTGAAAATGATAATCGGCGTACCCATTTCGCGGACTTCTTTGATTAACCGGAGAGCTTCGTCATGCCCCAGTTCATCCGGCATCGGATTGGGTTCCGCCGAAGCCCGGCAATGAATGCAGGCCAAATCACACGCCCGGGTTGTTTCCCAAATCACCAGAAAAGGTCTTTTCGAAAAATCAAATCCTTCTAACGCACCGTGCATCATTTCATTCTCTTTTCACAGGATTTCTTTACAGCAAACCGATCTTCTAGCATTCTCCGCGCTTGGTTATCACACGGTACATAACGTCGCTACCAAGATCTTTAAAAAGCTGCTCAGCAGCAACATCAGCTGAAGAAAATTCTTCTAAAGTCGCGATTTCGCTCTTAACTTTCTCGATCCCCAGCCGTTGCACAAAATCTTCAAAGTTTTCTCCCACATGCTGCTCTTTGAGAAAAAACTCGAGGACTTTTTTGAATCCCTGAGGCACTCGTCTGGCAGGCAACGTAATCATAAATTTTCCAAACCGAGAATTTTCTTTTGCCGCTCGTCCGCCGACAAACATCCGGTAGCAAGGAATGCTGTGTTCCCCCGCCCGTTTCACAAGCCCATGAAAACCGATATCCGACATCTGATGCTGCCCACAGGAATTCGGGCATCCGGAAACGTTAACGCGAATCGAAGCCAGCTCTTTAATTTTGCCAAAACCATTTGAAAGCATTTCCTCCAAAGCCACGGCAAGCCCCCGGCACGAAGTCAGCGCGGACAAGCAAGCATCCGCACTGGCACATCGAGTAATATCTGTAATTTGTTCAGCACAGCAGGAAGCAAGACCTTCGCGATTCAAAGCGTCATAAAGCTCCACTAAATCACTTTCATGAACCCAGCGGAGAATCATATTTTGCGAAATGGTGGTGCGGATATTTCCACCGGAAAACTCGCGACTGATTTCCGCAAGCACGCGAAAATCAGTCGATGTCAAATTGCCCAAAGGACACCGGACAAAAACAGCGGCATATCCTCTTTGTTTTTGAAAGTAAACATTCGCCGCAAGCCAGCGGTTAAATTTTTGATCATGCCGGCGGGATTCCACTGAACCGTTTGGCGATTTTTGGGCACCGGGCAATTCACCCCAAGCCTCATAGGCACGAAACAAAGACGTCAAACTTCTGATTCGCTCTTCCAGCACAAGCCGGCGAAACTCGTCGATGCCAAGATCGGCAATCAAATATTTCAACCGCGCCCGCGACCGGTTCTGACGATTTCCCCGTTCATTAAAAATCCTCAAAATCGCTTTGACGGTTGGCAGAAGCAGTTCCAGCTCGGTTTTATCTTCCAAAACTTGCGCCAAAACAGGCAAAGAACCCAATCCGCCGCCAACATAGACCCGGAAAAATTTTTTTCCATGACTGTCAGTGAGCGCACTAATGCCAATATCTTGGATGCTGATTTTGACATGATCTTCATCGCAACCCTCAAAAGCAATTTTGATTTTTCGGGGCATTTTCTGAAAAACCGGATTTCGTAAAAAATAATTGCTTATGACCAATGCATACGGAGTCACATCAAACGCCTCGTTACGCGCAACACCGGCAAGAGAACAGGTGGTCACTCCCCGGACTGTCCCCCCCCCCGTGGCGAAAGACGTCAGACCGGCTTGCTCAATTCGCGATAAAACGCTCATCAGATCTTCTTTGCGTATTCCATAAATCTCAATACCTTGGCGCGTCGTTATGTGCGCCGAGGCCTGTAGCTTAAACCGATCCATCATGTCTGCAATCGCCATCATTTGATCCGGAACCAGAATTCCCGCGGCAAGTTTGATTCGGATAAAGTATCGATGATCCTCGCCCCGAAGACTGTAAACTCCTTGAATGGTTCTTAAGGGTTTAAACTCGTCCTCTCCAATTTCCCCTCGCAGAAACGCGTCGAATTGTTTGTGAAAAACATCAAGAGACATGGGGTACTTCTTTCTTTGATTGAAATAAGGTCCTGGAATAGTGACAAATTATCAAAAATACACTTCACTCACCAGCCATATTTTTGGGGCTAATCGGAGGGCTAAATGACCCATATTTCGCTGATAGGGAGGGGTCCTATTTCATCTCAAAAAATACTATTTTACGATCATCTCGTACAAAATCAGAAAAATCTCAACCACAATCAAAATGACGATATACCATTCCACCCGGAGACTTCGCCGGGTTTGCAGTAAATCCATCAACGTATCGGCCGTGCGGAAAATAAGCTCTACTTTCCGGTCAAGCGCCAAATGCCGTTCGCGGATTTCATATTCATCACGAAGCCGGGCATAAAATCGTTCGCGATGCGC
>JACROU010000013.1 GCA_016214265.1 Candidatus Omnitrophota bacterium | reverse complement strand
ATGGTGATGCCAGGAGACAGTGTGTTGGTCGAGGCTGAGTTGATTATCCCGATCGCGATGGAGAAGGAGCTGAGGTTTGCTATTCGTGAAGGTGGTAAGACCGTGGGTGCTGGTGTTGTCAGTGAAATCATAAAGTAGGAATATAAACATGCGAGACATCATCACACTATCTTGTACAGAATGCAAAAATCGAAATTACTCGACGCGCAAGAACAAAAAGAAAACCACAGAACGGCTCGAAAGAAAAAAATTCTGCAAGTTCTGTAGAAAACGCACAGCGCATAAAGAGACGAAATAAATGCGGTAAGGAAGGCCAGTAGCTCTAATGGTAGAGCGCCGGTCTCCAAAACCGGTTGTTGGGGGTTCGAGTCCCTCCTGGCCTGCCAGTTGATGGCAGGAAAACATAAGAGAAAAATATGGCAAATAAAGTCGCGGGTTTTTTTAAAGAAGTGCAGGGCGAACTGGCAAGAGTGTCCTGGCCCACTCGTGATGAATTATTTGGTTCAGCAATGATTGTTATCACGCTGACATTTCTTTTGGCGGCTTTTGTCGGCGTAGTGGATTTTATTCTTTCAATGACCATTCGTTATTTAGTCAGATGAGATTCGAATTATGAAAAAATGGTACGTCATACACACGCAAACTGGTTTTGAAAATAAAGTAAAAACAAACCTTGAATCTAAAGTTCAGACGCAAGGGTTGGAGCACGTAATCGGACAAGTTTTGATTCCAACAGAAAAAGTTTCTGAGGTAAAAGAAGGTAAGAAGAAGATTTCAGAAAGAAAATTTTTCCCTGGGTACATTTTGGTTGAAATGGATTTGACGGATGAAAGCTGGTATTTGATAAAGAATACGCCCGGCATTTCTGGTTTTGTTGGATCCGGTAATCGTCCTATTCCACTACAAGAAACAGATATTGAAAACATATTGAAGCAGCAGGAAGACAAGACAGTGAAACCCAAGCCGAAAATTGATTTTACGACCGGGGAAAGTGTAAGAGTAAAAGAAGGTGCTTTTGCGAATTTTAACGGAACTATTGATGAGGTAAATCCCAGCAAGGGTAAGCTCAAGGTTATGGTCACAATTTTTGGACGTTCCACACCGATTGAAGTTGAATATTGGCAAGTTGAAAAAATCTAATTTAAACTCGGGAGAAATAAGTGGCTAAGAAAGTCCTTACGCAAATCAAGCTCCAAGTCCCAGGTGGACAAGCAAATCCAGCACCTCCGATCGGACCAGCGCTGGGTCAGCACGGTGTCAACATTATGGAGTTCTGTAAGCAATTTAATGCTAAAACTCAAGATCGTCAGGGAACTGTGCTTCCCGTTGTTCTTACAGTTTATGAAGATAAAACCTTTACCTTTATTCTGAAATCGCCGCCTGTTGCTGTAATGCTCAAAAAGGTTGCTGGTATTGCAAAAGCTTCGGGGCAGCCAAATCGAGTAAAAATCGGAAAAGTAACTCTGGTTGATGTTGAGAAGATAGCTAAAGATAAAATGAATGATTTGAATACAACCAATATTCAGGCCGCGATGCGAGTGGTTGAAGGTACCGCGCGCAGCATGGGGATTGAGATTTTAAAATAATTTTTGAGTTAGGGAGAGACTGCTGTGAAAAAGAGAAGTAAGAGATATGAAGAGCGGGCAAAACTCGTTGAAGTTGGAAAGGTCTATTCTTTGGAGAATGCTGTAAAAGTTATAAAGCAGTTTCCCAAGGCAAAATTCGACGAGTCTATTGAGATTAGTATTCAGCTCGGTGTTGATCCGGCAAAAGCTGAAGAAAATTTGCGGGGAACAGTTTCTCTTCCTCACGGCACTGGAAAATCTGTGAAAGTGCTCTGTATTTGCAAAGGAGAAGAAGCGAAAGCGGCTCAGACAGCCGGCGCAGACTATATTGGAACTGACGAGTATATGACCAAAATTCAAGAAGGTTGGCTGGATTTTGATGTGATTGTTGCACACCCGGATATGATGCGTGAGCTAAGTAAGCTGGGGCGTGTTTTGGGGCCGAAAGGTTTAATGCCCTCACCAAAGGCTGGAACCGTTGTGATGGATGTTGCCAAGGCTGTAAAAGAAATTAAAAAGGGAAAGATTGAGTTTAAAAGCGATAAAACCGGTGGCCTTCATGTTGCTTGCGGAAAAATGTCTTTTTCCGAGCAGGCGATTATTGAAAATGCCAAGTCGGTCGTACGTTCTTTGGTAGATCATAGGCCTTCCTCTGTGAAGGGGGAGTTTTTAAAATCAGTTTGTATTGCGACGTCACAGGGGCCGGGAATGAAGCTTGAAACCGGCTCTCTCTTATCTTAAAGATAAATTTTATAACGGAGTAAGAATATGCCCAGTCTTGAAAAAAAAGTAATGATAAGAGAGTTAAACAAAAAGATTGAAGCTAGGCCGTACTTATTTTTCGCTTCTTTCAGGAAACTCTCCACTGGAGATATGAGTGCGCTTAGAAGAAATCTTCAGAAGAGCGCTGACAGCTGTGTGGTTATAAAAAATACACTCGCAATTAAAATTTTTGATCAACTGGGAATCAAAGACGCTTCTAAATTTATTGAAGGCCAGACATTTGTTGCCACTTGCAAAGAAGAACCCCAAAAGCTTTCCAAGGTACTGGTTGATTTTGCTAAAGAAAAAGAAGAAGCCTTTAAAATTAAAGGCGCTTTCGTAGAAGGCCAATCTTTCGAAAGTGCTTACGTAAGAGAGTTGTCGAAGTTGCCTGGTAAGCATGAATTGTTAACCAAAGTTGCTATTGGGGTTAAGTCTCCAATTACAGGTTTTGTGTTGACGTTAAACGGTATTGTCCGTTCGCTAGTTATTGTTGTAAATCAAATAGCATTGAAAAAAAGTGAGCCTCAAGCTCCTGCGCCAGTTGAGGCCCCAGCTCAATCATAATTTGAAACTGTGTAAAAACTTTCAGAAAAAGGGAGGAAGTAAAAATGTCGGAACAGTTGAATATAGTAGAAGAAAAGCAAAAAGAAGAAAGGAAATCAAAAATGGAATTGTCGGATAAGAGTCAGAAAATTTTAACTTCTATCGAAGAGCTGACTGTCATAGAACTTGCTAATCTCGTGAAGGCGCTAGAAGAAAAGTTTGGCGTTTCTGCACAGGCCGCTGTTGCTGTTGCCGCACCGGGTGCTGGTGGTGCTGCTGCGGCTGCTGTCGAAGAAAAAACCTCGTTTACCGTGGTTTTGAAAGATGCTGGAGCTAACAAAATCAATGTGATCAAGGAAGTGCGTGCTGTAACCAATCTTGGTTTGAAAGAAGCGAAAGATTTGGTTGAGGGCGCTCCCAAGAACGTTAAAGATGGTGTTAGCAAGGAAGACGCTGAAAAGATTAAGAAGGCTCTTGAAGCTGCTGGCGCAAAGATCGAAATTAAATAATTCCTCGAGGATTATTTGTTCCCGTCAAGCTTAAGCCGTTCTCGCTGAGTATTTTTGTTCACGTGTGCAATTTGCTCAGAAAAAAATCGGAAAAAAAGGATACCCCTTTATGACTGAAGTAATAGAGCGTAAGTCGTTTGGAAAACTTCCTGATTGCATGGATATTCCAAATCTAGTTGAGATTCAGATTCAATCGTACGATCAGTTTCTACAGCTGGATAAGCCCAAAAAACGCAGGAAAAGGCAAGGGTTGGATGCCGCATTTCAAGATTGTTTTCCAATTGAAAGTTTTGATGGCGGGTGTCGTCTGGAATATGTTGGTTACAATTTAGGGAAGCCCATGTATTCCATTGCTGAATGCCATAAGAGGGGAATGACTTATGCTGCCCCGCTGAAGGTCCAGCTGCGTTTGATTCGAAAAGGGGTTGCCAAGGAGCAGGAAGTTTATATGGGCGATCTTCCTTTTATGACTGAAACCGGTACTTTCATTATTAATGGTGCCGAGAGGGTAATCGTTAGTCAGCTGCATCGCTCGCCGGGAATTTCTTTAGAAGAGGCCCTTCATCCGAGTGGTAAGAAGGTTTATAGCGTGCGTATTATTCCGTACCGTGGTGCTTGGGTGGAGTTTGAAGCAGATGTAAACGATTTGTTGTACGCTTATATTGACCGTCGCAGAAAGATTTTGGCAACAACGCTCTTAAGAGCTGTGGGGTATTCCACGAATTACGATATCATCAAGGCACTCTATGAGACTGAGAAGGTATCTGATTTAACGCGCACTGCGTTTAAGAAGCTTGAAGGACAGTATCTTGCGAAAGAGGTTGTCAATCCAGAAACGAAAGATGTAATTGCTGAAGGCGGGGCAAAGCTGACTCGTGATCTTCTCGAATACTTTGTCACGCATGGAGTGAGTGAACTTCGTGTTGTGAAACTTCCTTCCGATGAACTTTCATTAATTAATACACTTGAAAAGGATCCTTATCATAATACTGAAGAAGCGCAAATCGCTATTTACAAAAGAATTCGTCCCGGCGACCCACCAACAAAGGAAAGCGCTGAGGATCTGATTCACAAATTGTTTTTTGATATCACCCGTTACGATTTGGGGCGTGTCGGTCGTTTTATGCTGAACCGAAAGCTTGGACTTAGTACGAGTCAGGAAGAGTATTGTCTGCGAGCTGAAGATATTGTTCATGCCCTCAAGGCCCTGCTTCAGCTTAAAGATGGCGGTATCAAGGTTGACGATATTGACCACTTGGGCAATCGTAGAGTGCGTTCTGTTGGTGAGCTTTTGCAAAATCAATTTCGAGTTGGGCTTGCAAGGATGAAAAGATCAGCTCTGGAGAGAATGTCGATTTATGATCTTGATTCCGTTATGCCGCATAATTTAATTAACCCTAAATTGGTTTCCGCTTCCATTAAGGACTTCTTTGGCCGCAGTCAGCTTAGCCAATTTATGGATCAAACGAATCCGCTTGCTGAACTTACTCATAAACGCCGCCTTAGCGCTTTGGGACCTGGCGGATTATCTAGAGAGCGTGCAGGTTTTGAGGTGCGCGACGTGCATCCTTCACACTACGGCCGTATTTGTCCAATTGAAACTCCGGAAGGCCCAAATATTGGACTGATCGCCTCACTTAGCACCTATGCTCGAGTGAACGAAATCGGATTTTTAGAAAGTCCTTACCGGCGTGTTGATAAGGGGCGTGTAACTGAAAAAATCGATTACCTTACTGCTGATATCGAAGATAAATATACGATTGCTCAGGCAAATGCTCGTATTGATGCGAAGGGGAATTTCCTGGATGAAAGAATTGCCTCCAGATTTCGCGGAGATTTTCCCAAAGTTACCAAAGACAAACTTGATTACATGGACGTTTCTCCCAGACAGCTCGTGAGCGTTGCTGCTTCCTTGATCCCATTTTTGGAACATGACGATGCGAACCGTGCTCTCATGGGTTCAAACATGCAGCGGCAGGCTGTGCCCTTGTTAGAAACGGAAGCTCCACTTGTCGGGACTGGAATGGAGCATCGCGTAGCCAAGGATTCTGGCGCGGCGGTCATTGCCAAAGAACGCGGAACCATTAAGTATGTTTCAGCTTCGGAAGTTCATGTGGATGATTTAATTTACAAGTTGAAAAAATTCGAGCGTTCAAACGCAGGCACCTGCATCAATCAACGTCCTGTTGTGAAAGAGGGCGATAAAGTTAAGCGGGGGCAGATTCTCGCGGACGGTGCTGCTACGCAGGGCGGTGAATTAGCGCTTGGCAAAAATATTTTATGCGCCTTTCTGCCGTGGAGAGGATACAACTTCGAAGACGCTATTTTGGTCAGTCAGCGTTTGGTTCGTGATGATGTGTATACCTCTATTCATATCGAGGAGTTTGAAATCGAGGCTCGCGATACTAAATTGGGGAATGAAGAAATTACACGAGATATCCCGAATGTCGGTGAGGACGCGCTCAAAGATTTGGATGAGGAAGGTATTATCCGAATCGGGGCAGAGGTGAAGCCGGGTGATATTCTTGTTGGTAAAATTACACCGAAAACAGAAACCGAACTTTCTCCTGAAGAAAAATTGCTTCGAGCAATATTTGGAGAAAAAGCCGGAGATGTCCGTGATGCGTCGCTTAGTGTGCCTCCGGGAGTCGAGGGTATTGTTGTTGATGTGAAAGTGTTTCAGCGTAAAGAATCAAAACCCAAAACTCGTGAAGAAAAGCGGCAAGAACTCAAGGAAATCTCGGATATTAAGGATCGTTATCACGACAGAATTGAATCTCTGAAAAAAGAGCGCTACAACAAGGTCTCCGCATTGATTGTTGGTAAAAAACTTGCCGAGCCTTTGTTGGATGATGTTCTTGGTGAAGAGATTATGAAGTCGGGTAAGGTGTTTGAGAAAAAGGATTTGAAAAAACTCGAAGAGTGCGATTTCGATTCTATTCGTATCGAAGATGATGCGGAAACGGAAGATAATATTCGGAAGGTTTCCCGCGTTTGGGGTGACGAAATTGACGAGTTGGTTGAAGAAAGAGCCCGTGAAATTGACCGCGTTAAAAAGGGGGACGAGTTACCGCCTGGTGTTATCAAAAAAGTGGTTGTTTATGTGGTCTCGAAACGTAAATTGTCGGTTGGTGATAAGATGGCTGGCAGACACGGTAATAAAGGTGTTATCGCCAAGATTCTTTCTGATGAGGATATGCCATTTTTGCCGGACGGCAGACCTGTTGATATCGTGCTCAATCCGCTTGGTGTGCCTTCCCGTATGAACGTAGGACAGATTCTTGAAACCCATTTGGGATGGGCGGCGAACGCGCTAGGGTTCAATATTGAAACGCCGGTATTTAGTGGTGTTTCTGAAGATGAAATTAAACAGCTGCTCAAACAAGCCAATCTTCCTCAAGATGGTAAGATTCAGCTTTATGATGGTCGAACAGGTGAGCCTTTTGATCAAAAGATTACGGTGGGTTACATTTATATGTTGAAGCTCGCCCATTTGGCGGATGATAAAATCCATGCCCGTTCGATTGGCCCGTATTCCTTGGTGACACAGCAGCCTCTTGGTGGTAAAGCGCAATTTGGTGGACAGCGTTTAGAGCTTCTCACCGTGAAGAGTGATGACGTGGTTGGTCGTACCAAGGTGTACGAGGCGATTGTTAAAGGTGAAAACGCATTACATCCAGGCACTCCTGAATCGTTTAACGTGCTGGTGAAAGAGCTCCAGAGTTTGGCTCTTGATATCGTTCCGATTAAAAACGAAGCTTATCGTGAACGGGAGTTTGCAAGAGCGCGTAAAGAGCTGGATATGAAAGAAGAAAAAGCGAAAAGCTAACGAAAAAATTTCGGAGGAATTCAGTAAATGAAAGTCGAAATTAATGCGTTTGATGCGGTGACAATTAAGATTGCTTCTCCTGAAGTGATCCGGAAATGGTCCAAAGGCGAAGTTAAGAAGCCGGAAACCATCAACTACAGAACGTTGAAGCCCGAAAAGGATGGCTTGTTTTGCGAACGTATTTTCGGACCTACGCGTGATTGGGAATGCGCTTGTGGAAAGTACAAGAGAATTAAGCATAAAGGCGTTGTTTGCGATCGTTGCGGTGTTGAAGTCACGCAGGCGAAGGTTCGCCGTGAGAGAATGGGGCACATCGAGCTTGTGGCTCCGGTGTCTCATATTTGGTTCTTCAAAACTATGCCTTCCCGTATCGGCAATTTGTTGGATTTGTCCGTCCGCACCCTTGAGAAAGTTCTTTATTATGAGGAGTACATCGTTGTAGACCCTAAAGATACTCCGCTTAAGCCTAAAACATTGCTTTCAGAAGATGAATATCAAAAGGCGCTTCAACAGTATGGTCATGGAAGTTTTGTGGCTAAGATGGGTGCAGATGCTGTTCGTGAACTTCTTTCTGATTTGGACCTGGAAAAAATTTCCCAGAAATATCAGAGGCAGGTCAAGACATCGAAGTCAAAGCAGGCGAAAGCTCGCGGAATTAAAATTTTGAAAATCGTGGAAGCGTTTAAAAAGTCCAGCAACAAAGCTGAATGGATGATTCTAGACTGCATCCCCGTAATTCCTCCCGATTTAAGACCTCTTGTTGCGCTTGATGGCGGCCGATTTGCGACCAGTGATTTGAATGACCTTTACCGCCGCGTGATCAACCGGAATAACCGTCTCAAAAAATTGTTAGATTTGAAAGCTCCTGATGTCATCATTCGCAATGAAAAGCGCATGCTTCAGGAGGCCGTGGATAGTCTGTTTGACAATGGCCGTCATGGCCGTCCTGTTCTAGGCGCAGGAAATCGTCCTCTAAAATCTCTTGCTGATATGTTAAAGGGTAAGCAGGGACGTTTCCGTCAGAACTTACTAGGAAAACGCGTGGACTATTCGGGTCGCAGCGTTATCGTTATTGGTCCGGAGCTTAAAATTTATCAATGCGGACTGCCTAAAAAAATGGCACTTGAGTTGTTTGAACCATTCATTATCAAGAAGTTAAAAGAAAAAGGTTTAGTACACACGATTAAGTCTGCCAAGAAAATGGTGGAGCGTGTTAAGCCTGAAGTTTGGGACATTTTGGAAGAAGTGATTAATGAACACCCTGTGTTACTTAACCGTGCGCCAACACTTCACAGATTGGGAATTCAAGCATTCGAACCGGTATTGGTTGAGGGTAAAGCTATTCGGATTCATCCGCTAGTTTGTACCGCATTTAACGCTGACTTCGATGGTGACCAAATGGCGGTTCACGTGCCTCTCTCGATCGAGGCTCAGATGGAAGCAAAGTTATTGATGCTTTCAGCTAATAATATTTTTTCTCCGGCCAATGGCGGTCCCATCGCGACTCCGTCACAAGACATCGTGTTGGGTGTTTATTACTTGACCAAATTGCGCGAAGGTGAAAAGGGAGAGGGGCTGATTTTTTCGAATAAAGAAGAGGCCCTTGTTGCGTATTCTGACCGCGAAATCGCGTTACAGGCAAAGTGTAAATACCGGTTGCCTTCTGGAGATATTATTGAGACCACATTGGGTAGAATTATTTTTAACGGAATATTGCCTGCAGGCTTTCGATATGTAAATGAAAATATCAACAAGTCGAAGCTTGCCAACACTATTTATGAGTGCTATCAACAATTTGGTCATCATGAAGTGATCAAGCTTTTGGATCGCCTTAAAGAGCTCGGTTTTGAAGAAGCTACCAAAGCTGGTTTGTCAATTGGCATCGATGATATTCAAATTCCTGTTAGCAAAGAGCAAATGCTCAAAGAGGCTAAAAAAGAAGTTAACGCTATTGAAGAGCAATACCAGAACGGGTTGATTACAGATGGTGAACGTTATAATAAAGTGATCGACATTTGGACTCACGTCACGGATATGGTTTCAGACAGTATGTTCGAGGGGCTGAATCCTTTTAATCCAATTTTTATGATGGCAGATTCAGGTGCTCGTGGAAGTAAACAGCAGATTCGTCAGCTGGCCGGTATGAGAGGTCTGATGGCGAAGCCATCTGGAGAAATTATTGAAAGTCCAATTACTGCTAATTTCCGTGAAGGTCTGACGGTGCTCGAATATTTCATTTCGACTCACGGAGCGCGCAAGGGGTTGGCGGATACCGCGTTGAAAACAGCCGATGCCGGATATCTGACACGCAGGCTGGTCGACGTTGCTCAAGATGTGATTATCACAGAAGACGATTGCGGTACGTTAAACGGAATTTTTGTTGAGCCGGTATATGAGGGAGAAGATGTTGTGGTAGCCTTGAAAGACCGCATCATTGGCCGGGTTGCGCTCGACAGTGTTGTTAATATCGTTACTGACGAGGTGATTGTTGAAGCTAATGAGCAAATTACAGAGGCTGTGGCAACTCGTATTGAAGATGCTGGTATCGAGAAAATCCGCATTCGTTCTGTGTTGACGTGTGAAGCCAAAAAAGGCGTTTGCATTAGATGTTACGGGCGAGATCTGGCTACTGGCCGTATGGTCGAGCTTGGAACTGCTGTGGGAATTATTGCTGCCCAGTCCATTGGCGAGCCAGGTACACAGCTTACGATGAGAACATTCCATATTGGTGGTACCGCGTCGAGGGTTGTCGAACAGTCTTATTTCAAGGCTCGCAACTCTGGAAATGTGAAATATCACGCCCTGAAGACTGTAACCTCAAAATCAGGCGAAATTATCGTGTTGAATCGTAATGGACAAGTGACGATTCATGACGATAGCGGCCGTGAACTTGAGCGCTACACAATTCCTTCAGGAGCTATTCTGACGTTTAAAGATGGTGATAAGGTTACGAAAGACGAGATCTTTGTTCGTTGGGATCCGTATACCGTTCCGATTTTGACGGAGGTCACTGGTAAAGTCCGTTTTGAAGATATTAAAGAGGGCGTAACCATGCACGAGGAAATGGACGCCACGACGGGATTAACAGAACGCGTTATTATTGATCACAAAGAAGATTTGCATCCGCAAATAGTTATTATGGGTGAAGGCGATGATGTTCAAGCTTTTTATCCGATTCCTGCCGGTGCACACATCGTAGTGAAGGAAGGGCAATCTGTTTCTGGTGGTACGTTGTTGGCGAAAACACCGCGAAAGATTGCAAAGACCCGCGATATCACCGGTGGTCTTCCTCGTGTTGCAGAACTGTTTGAAGCCCGCAAGCCGAAAAATCCGGCAATCATCAGCGAAATTGACGGCGTTGTCGAATTTGGGGAAGTGACTAAAGGACAGCGTAAAATTATCGTCAAGAGTTCGACTGGAATGACTAAAGAATATCTGATTCCGCACGGTAAACATTTAAACGTGTATAAGGGAGACAAAGTGGTGTCAGGTCAGCAGCTTGTTGATGGTCCTATCGTGCCGCAAGATATTCTGAAGGTTAGTGGAGATAGAAAACTTCAAGAGTATTTATTGAACGAGGTTCAGGAAGTATACCGTCTGCAAGGTGTGAAAATTAACGATAAACACGTGGAAGCGATCGTTAAGCAAATGCTTAAAAAGGTGCGCATTGAAGATTCCGGCGATACCGAATTTTTGGTTGGT
>JACROU010000036.1 GCA_016214265.1 Candidatus Omnitrophota bacterium | reverse complement strand
GGGAAACATACTTTCCGCCAGAAGTTTTGATTAAATCTTTTTTCCGGTCTGTGATGTAAAGATAATTGTCGGAATCCAAATGGCCGATATCCCCCGTTGAAAACCAGCCATCATGAATTACCGCCCTTGTTTCCGCTTCGTGCTTGTAATATCCCTTCATCACGTTAGGACCTTTAATCAAAATCTCACCGTCTTCGGCTATCTTCACCTGAACATTTTCGATCGGAAGTCCCACACTGCCAAACCGATACCGCTCTTCATGATTAGCGGCGATAACCGGAGAAGTTTCAGTAAGTCCGTAGCCCTCAAGAATCAAAATATCAATCGCATGAAAAAACTCAGCCAAATCTTTGGGAAGCGGCGCCCCGCCGGAAACAAAAAAGCGGATATGGCCGCCCATTTTCTTTTTGATTTTTGAAAAAACAAGCATATCAAAAAACTTGTAGGCACATTTGAGGAGGAAAGACGGCTTCAGGCCGGATCGCTTCAATTGAGAAAATTTTCGACCTATTTTTATCGAAAGATTAAAAAGCGCAACTGCCCAGGTACCTCTAGCTCGGATCTCGATCCAAATATTTTCATTCACTTTTTCAAAAAAGCGTGGAACGGCAAGCACAATTGTGGGGCCGATTTCAATCAGATTTTGAGCCGATGTTTTCATATTTTCAGCGAAAGCTACCGTAGAACCAATATAAAGCTGCAAATAAAATCCTCCCATTCTTTCAAAAACATGGCTGAGAGGCAAAATTGATAACAGCGTGTCCGACGGACGAATGGCAATAGCCCGAGAGGATGCGGAAATATTTGAAAGCAGATTTCCGTGAGTCAGCATCACCCCTTTGGGGTCTCCGGTTGTTCCCGAAGTGTAAATGATAGTGGCCAAATCATCTGGCCCGATATTTTCGATTTCGATAAGATCTGCGGGATTCGATTTGTAAGCCTCCACCAATCTCCAAAATGATTCGATAGTTTGAGAATCATCAAACATAATTACGGTCTTCAAACTTTGGCACAGTTTCAGCTCATCTTTTATATGGTTTAGCTGCTCGTTTGTGGACACAAAAAGAACCTTAACTTCACTGTCACAAAGAATGTAGGAGGTCTCTTTGGGAGAGTTTGTAGCATAAATGGGAACTGTGACCGCCCCGAGGGACAGCGTCGCCAAATCCGCGTACCACCATTCGGGCCTGTTTTCGGAAAGTATTGCTATCTTATCGCCTTTTTTAACTCCCCGCTGTTTCAATACATGAGCCATCGCACGTACATAGGTGGCGGCTTTTGTATAAGAAACATCGCGATACACACCATCGTTTTTATATTTGATGACAGTCTTGTCGCGCCATTTATCAACACTATCAAAAAACATTCTGGCTAAATTCGGAAGCATAAATTAGGGGGTTCTCGAAGAAAAGGTTATGAAATTTTCTGTTGTCCGGAACGAAGTGTCTTTAATAATTCCTGATTTTTTCTGGCTTGTTCAGCAATAAGGCGTATTTTTTCCTGCTGAATAGCCTGCTGAACCGCAGAAGATTCTGATGGGGTTTGTTTTTTGATTTTTTCTAAAATACGCTGATGAATTTTAGCCTGATTGGAAATCTCACGCATCTTTTCGATGCGCCTCATGTAATCTTCTTGAAGCTTCTGATTAGCGGCAATCACTTCAGTAAGCTGTTTATTAACATTGTCAATATTTTGCGGAGTAGCCAATGAGGTTTTTGGCACTTTATTGATTTTTGCCTCGGGGGCCGGTATTTTTTCATCACAAAATGCGTATGAAGTCATCAGAAACAAACAACAAACTGTCATCACAATCCATTTACCGCCAGTCATCGATAAATCCTCCCCTTCAATGAAAGTTCGATTAACCGTGCAATACTTTCTTAAATTGTTCCGTCAGCAAGGGAACTACCTCAAACAAATCCCCGACAATTCCGTAATCACATTTTTTGAAGATCGGCGCTTCTTTATCCTTGTTAATTGCCACAATAAATTTTGACGAACTCATACCAACCATATGCTGAATTGCGCCGCTAATGCCAATGGCGATATAAAGTTTCGGCGTCACCACTTTACCTGTTTGCCCCACTTGTTCGGAATAAGGTCTCCAGCCAACGTCTACCACAGCTCTGGAAGCACCAATAGCCGCACCGAGCGTAGCAGCCAAATTTTCAATCAGTTTAAAGTTCTCTGCATTTTTAAGACCGCGTCCACCAGACACTACAATTTCGGCTTCTGTTAATTCTATCTTGCCTTTGACCACTTGCACAGCTTCTTTTACAGCCGTTTTTAGCCGATTAGAATTACCCTGCATTTCCCGTATTTGAGGCGTTTTAGCATTTTCTTTCAGCTCCAGCATATTCGGCCGCAAACTGAATATTTTAATATTTCCAGTAACTGAAAGTTTCGCTAGCACTTTTCCACCATAAACGGGCTTAGTTGCGAATATTCTTCCATCTTGCGATTCAATTGCCAATATATCGTTAAGCAGTACGGCGTTATGCCGTGCGGAAAGCTGTGCACATAAATCCTTGCCAAAAAAACTAGCGCCAGACATAACAAACTCCGGCTTGATTTCTTCAATGAGTTTGCTGACAAAATTAACGGCCGCCTCTGAATTTCCAGAAGCAATCTGCACATCAGAATTCCTGTAAACGATCTCCACACCAAAACGTCCTAAATCAGCCTGCGACTGACCCAACATCGCACAATGAATTTTTCCATTCTCTGACTTTAATTGTTGAGCAAGTGTAAACACTTCAAGCGAATTACGCTTAACTTCACCGTCCAATGTTTCCGCAATCACCAAAATATCACCCATTAAATCACCTTTGCCTCATCATGAAGAAGCCGAATAAGTTCTCGAACCTCAGCCTGGGGCTCGGACTCAATTAAATGAAGTTTGCGCTGAATTGTTGGAATTTCCAAAGAGTGGATAAGAATTCGAGATTCAGTCTCAATATTCAGTTCTTCCATTTTAATTTGCTTCACGATTTTCTTTTTTGCTTTCATAATTCCAGGCAGGCTGGGATAGCGAGGTTCATTGATTCCCTTTTGGCAAGTAATGACGCACGGGAGTTCAGTTTCAATTAACTGTTTGATACCTCCTTCAAGAAGACGCTCGATGGTGGCGTTTCGCTTATTACCATCGATCAGTGCCTTACACGCAACAGCAAGTTCAGGAAATCCGAGAAGCTCTCCCAAAGCACCTCCCACCTGAACGGCATCGTCATCCACAGCCTGACGGCCGCACAGAACCAGATCCGGATGAAGCGGGCGGATAACTTCAGCCAAGGCTTTTGCGGTAATCAAACCTTCGCGGATTTTTATATTGGTATCCAAAACATGAATTGCTTCGTCCGCTCCCATCGCCAGAGACTGCCGCAAAACATCCTCTGCAGTTGCGGGCCCAAGAGTGATGACCGTGATCATTGAATCCGGAAATTGCTCCTTGATGCGAATAGCTTCTTCCACGGCGAATTCATCATACGGACTCATGACAAAAGAAAGATTTTCCCGATCGATATCGGATCCATCTTTGTTGAGCCGTATTTGCAGATTCGTATCTGGAACCTGTTTGATGCAGACGACTATGTTCATTGCCCCGTAAATTGCGGCTGACGTTTTTCGATGAATGCCATCAGTCCTTCCCTCATATCACGAGTTTCACAGACCTTGCCAAACAGTTTGGCTTCATAAGCGAGGCCTTGATCAAGCGGCATCTGAATTCCTTTTCTAATCGCGTCGAGAATCAGGCTTACTGCCTTCGGACCTTTTGAGGCGATTTTTTTCGCCAACCCGAGAGCTTCTTTCATCAATTCCTCATCCCGCACTACGCGGTTCACCAGTCCGATTCGAAGCGCTTCAGACGCTGGAATTAAATCACCCGTTACATTCAATTCAAAAGCTTTCGAGGGCCCGCAAATTCGCGCCAGCCGCTGAGTACCACCAAATCCGGGAATAATGCCCAAATTAATTTCGGGCTGGCCAAATCGAGCGCGATCGGACGCAATACGCAGATGACAGGCCATAGCAAGCTCGTTGCCGCCGCCGAGACACACAGCGTTGATTACGGCCATCACCGGCTTCGATAAATTTTCAATTTTCGATAAAATTTCCTGACCGCGGAGCGCCAGCTCTTCGGCTTTCGACGCGGAATCGATCTTGATCAACTCGCGAATATCGGCTCCGGCTACAAATGCAAAATTGCCTGCGCCCGTAATCATCAAAACTTTAGCGGTACTATCCGCTTCAAATTCCAAAACACTTTTCTCAAGTTCCTCCATAACTTTTTGAGATAGTGCATTCGCGGGAGGATGATCGATCGTTAAAATGGTTACAGAATCTTCTCGATTGATTCGCATATATTCAAATGCAGACATATTATTCTCCTTGTTTATCTCTTAACGATATTCAAAAAATCCTTTGCCTGTTTTTTTGCCCAAATATCCTGCGTCGACCATCCGTTTCAAAAGCGGCGCCGGGAAAAATCGCTCGCCATACTGATTGTGAAATTTTCTCATCCCATCCAATACCACATCAATCCCTATGGAGTCGGCATAATGCAATACGCCGCCCCGGGCTTGAGGAAAACCGATACCAGCCATTACACCAATTTCAATATCAGCCGCACGGGAAATATTTTCCTGAACGCAAAGTGCAGCTTCATTAATCATTGGAAACATGATGCGCTCAACGGAAAACTCTCCTTTTGTTATTTGGGTTTCGCTTTGAATTTGTTGAATAATCTGATCGACTTCAGAATTTTTCCCACTCCCCTCCTTATAGAGATAAAAACCTTTTCCGGTTTTCTTACCGAAAAGTTTTTGAGCCGCCATTTTGTGCCACAACAGCGCAGGTTTCATACGATTTCCATACGCATCCACAAGAACATTTTCCACGTCCTCGCAAATATCAAGGCCGACATTGTCCACTAGCGTGAATGGTCCCATCGGCATTCCAAACTCAACGACCTTCTGATCAATAACCTCCATCGGAGCAGCCCCCGCCTGAAGGCAATATGCTGCTTCATTCAAATAAGGCATCAGCAGGCGGTTGATCAAAAAACCGGCGCATTCATTAACTACGATAGGCAGTTTTCGAAGAGATTCAGAAAAACTAATCATATCCTGAACCGTACCCGAATCTGTTCCCAAACCAGGAATAATTTCAATCAGCTTCATGACATGAGCCGGAAAAAAGAAATGAAGCCCCACTACCTTCTCGGGCCGCTTGGTGACAGAGCCGATCGCTGAAATCGGAAGACTTGAGGTGTTCGTAGCCAAAATGGCATGACGGGGGGTTGAGGCATCCAGTTCTTTGAACACGGATTTTTTAATTTCCATTTTCTCAGGCACTGCCTCGACCACTAAATCAACGTCCTTAAAATCATTGAAGGACGTGGAACCGCGCACGAGCGACAATTTCTTCTGCATATCATCATGAGTCATTTTCCCAGCTTCAACCCGCCGCTGGTAAATTGATCGGATTTTTGCCAAACCGCGATTCACAAATTCGTCATTCACATCTTTCAAAATCACGGGGACATTTGAATAAGAAATCACCTGCGCAATTTCAGCCCCCATTGCGCCTGCGCCCACAACACCCGCTTTGTAAATATACATCGTGAGTCTCCTTGTCTATACTATTCGCGAACCAAAGTTTTAATTTCTTCCAATTTTTCCATGGTCTTCTCTTCACCAATCTTGATAAATTTTTCTGCCGAATAAAATTCCGCCCAATGAGCATCGGTAACTACGGGTCGTATTTCAACATCTGATTCCTGTTCCGCTGTTGATGCAATCTTGGATTCCATAAATTGCATCGTTTGCATGAGCACGTTGAAAATATTTGCCGCGTAACGTCTGCGCATAAAGATTTGAAATTTTAACTGGATTCTGCGGAAAAAATTAGGCTCTGTTTTTAGTTTTTCTTCCATCGACAGCGTTCTTTTTTCGATAAGTTCTTTACGTTCCTCAAATTCAGATCGGCCGGAAAGAACATTCACCGAAATAATCTTTCTAACGCCAAGTCCCGCCAACACCTTAACCGGGAGTGGATCGATCACGCCACCGTCAATCATGTACCTGCCATGCATCATAAATGGTCGAAAAATCCCGGGGATGGAAATGCTGGCTCGCATCGCGTGAGCCACCTGACCTTCATCAAATATAATCTCATCCGACGTGAATAGATCTGTTGCGACAACCCGCAAAGGAATATCCAAATCCTGAAACGTTTTCTCACCAATCAAAGTGTGAATGTAGTGGAGCATTTGATGACCTTTAAAAAATCCCTGGTGAACGACTGAGAAATCTTGGATACCTAAAAGATTGAGAAAAGCGGACTTTTTCGTAAGCCCTTTTGCGATTTTTTCTAATTCATCTGCGCTGTATCCGGCACACCAAAGCGCCCCCACGAACGCTCCAATACTGGAGCCGGCAATAATATCAACAGGGATTTTTTCGCGTTCAATCACTTTCAAAACGCCAATATGCGCCAAACCAAATGCCGCTCCACTGCCCAGCACCAGGCCCAGCAAGGCCCCGGTCAATTCGCGTGATAAATATCGCACCACACGACTGTAGGGATCTTTTTCCCGCTGTATGACATAAAGCATCTCGCCATCAATACGAAAATCTTTCATATCAGAAACAAAGGGTAGCAAAGCAAATATTTTATGATCTACAACACGTTCCATTTGCCGAAGAGTTTCAGGGTAGCGTTTCTCTTCTTCAGATATGATAAGCCGGATTTCATTGCCCGAGAATTTGAGCGATTCTTTTAGCTCTGAGATCGTCGATTTTGCTTTTTCAAGATCGTGGATATAACCTTTGGCCAAGAGATAAATTGTATCGGACTGGGACAGGATTTTAAGTTCAAGAGCGCTTAACTGCAGAGGCATATCTACTAAAACAATATCGTAATGAATCAAAAGGAAAGTAAGTAAAGAAATGATTTTCTTTTCCTGAACCTCGCCCTTCTCTTTGCTTAAATACACCACATCAAAACCGCCTCGATGAGAAGCGATATGTTCTCTCATTACACGTTCGTGATTAAAATCCGCTTTACTCAACTCAAGAGGTTGGAATTGTTTATCTTCGACAATGCGCGAAATGCCCCGTGCTACTTCGTCAGATCGCTCACTAAGTGCAATAACAACGACTCGTTTATGAGCATAATGGAACAAACTCGCCGCAAGATTCACGGCAAAAGTCGTTTTCCCCATGTTAGGCGCCTGACTAAAAATTGAAACGATTTTGCTGCCCGCGACCTTATCTGCTTCATCCCGCTGCTTCAAACGCATACCGAGAGAGCGGCTGAGATGAAACGAAAGCGCCGGCATTTCGGACAGCATTTTCAGAAAGTCCTTTTTGTCAATTTTGAAAAACACGGCGTCATTGACCGCCTGAATCGTTACCGAATGCGGCTTTTCAGTCAGTAATGAAATTTCACCAAAATAATCTCCTCGATGATAAAAAGCGATGACCCGCGTATCCCCCATTCGAGATTTCTGAATGACCCGGAAACGTCCGGAAATAATGATGTAAAAAGCGTCGGCTTCACTGCCCTGCTCATATATTACGTCCCCTTTTTTACATTCAACAAGGCGGACGTATTTTTCCAGAATTTTTATTTCAAGTGCCGAAAGTGCTGAGAAAAGAGGAATGTTTTGGAGGGAATACTCTTTGTTTAGATCTTCTTTTTTGCCGAAAGAAAATACACCCACGATGCGCATCCCCACATAATAAGTTTGAGAAATCCGGGCGGAAAACACCCTAAAAGTTGTAGGTATTTATCGACTTAAGCCGAAGCAAGCTTGAAGGAGGACGCCGCAAATCAAAGCGAATTCATGATACGTTCGGGGATGTCCGTGATCACGCCTTGAACACCGGCCGATTTCCATTTTTTGATGGATTTCATGGTATTCACAGTCCAAATATAAACGGCGAGCCCGTTAGACTTCGCCCAACGTAGAAATTTCTTTTTGGCAATTTGGTGATGGGGATGAACAGAGCTAAATCCACACTCAAGTGCCTTGTGGAATTTTGATTTGGGTTTCGTCCGAAATATCAATCCCAGCCTGGCGTCTGGAATCCGGCTTTGAACTTCGAGAAGCAATTTATCCGAAAAAGAGCAGATCACCAATTTGGGCAACATCTCTGTTCTTTTCGCAAGAGTTCTGAAAAGCACTTCGGACATTTCCCGCCGGCGCTTTTTATCCTCTTTCAATTCAATCATGACAGCAACACTGGGCAGAAGAATATCGAGCGCCTCATCCAGTGTTAATAACTTCTCCCCTTTGAATCTGAAATGAAAATGGCTTCCAAAATCAAACTGCCGGAGAAATCGTAGATCATTTCTGCTGACTTTACCTTTGCCATCAGAAATTTTCCGGATCTCATTGTCATGAATTACCACAAGTTCTTTATCCCGCGTCAACCGCACATCAAGCTCTATCATCGGAATGCAAAGCTGTACCGCAAGCTTAAATGCAGAACCGGAATTCTCAGGGGCAAGTTTAGGCAAACCTCTGTGTCCGATAACTAAAAAACGTGAATACTCCGGGTTATCAATCGCCATTAGTCAATATCCGTTTTACCTGTTGCTGCCACTGTTTAAAAAGTTCACTCCGAGTTTTTATGCTGATTCCTGGACAGAACCTTTGATATTTTGTTTGATGATCCAAATCCCGAGGAGTTTTCCAAATCCGGGCCGAAACACCCGCCAGTTTTGCGACACCCCATGCCGTACTTTCAGGAATCCCGCTTCTTAAAACATCCACGCCCAAAATATCCGCCTGAAATTGCATCAGCAAATTATTTCGGCAAGCACCGCCGTCTACTTTGAGCGCACGAATTGGAAATTTAAATTCCCTTTTCACGACCTCAACCAAATCGGCTGTCTGATAAGCAATTGATTCCAATGCAGCCCGGATAATATGAGCCGGCGTTACTCCACGGGTCAAACCCAAAATTGCCCCGCGAGCCCCGGAATCCCAATACGGAGCTCCCAGCCCGACAAAAGCAGGGATTACGGTCACGCCGTGATTATCAGGTACAGAGCGGGCAATTTTTTCGCTCTCTTCGGCACTACGAATCCATTTCATCGAATCTCTCAGCCATTGGATAAGAGCACCGGCAATAAAAACAGAACCTTCAAGCGCGTAAGCGGGACGTCCCATTTCGTCACAGGCCAATGTTGTCAGCAATCCAGATTCAGAAATAACTTTTTTTGAACCGGTGTTGATCACCAAAAAGCAACCTGTGCCATATGTGTTTTTCATCTGGCCGCGTGTGTAACAACCCTGCCCGTAAAGCGCGGCTTGTTGATCTCCGCAAAGTGCAGTAATTGGAATTCCGTCAGGGAGTCCCGGCCAATTTTTTGTTTTCCCGTAAATTGAGGCTGAATCTTGAACTCGAGGAAGCATCGATTGCGAAACGCCAAAAATTTTGAGAAGTTCCGAATCCCATTTCAGGGTTTGAATGTTGAATAAAAGAGTGCGGGATGCATTGGTGTGATCAGTTACATGCTCTCCAGTCATATTCCAGAGAATCCAAGTGTCTATCGTTCCAAAAAGAAGTTTTCCGTCCCGGGCTTCTTTATTAATTTTCACGTGATGTTTTAAAAGCCAGGCAATTTTGGTTCCAGAAAAATACGGATCCAAAACTAATCCTGTTTTTTTGTGAATAACAGATTCCAACCCGCGTTTTTTAAGTTCTTCACAAATCGAAGCTGTTCTGCGGTCCTGCCAAACAATCACACGATGAGCCGCAACTCCAGATTTAGGATTCCACAAGACCGTAGATTCCCTTTGATTTGTAATGCCGATTGCAGCAATTTGATTGGGATTGATTTTGGATTCTGTCAGGGCAATGCGAATCGCTTTTTCAACAGACTGCAATATTTGTTTTGGGTCATGCTCGACCCAACCCGGCTTTGGATAAAATTGAAGAACCTCTTCGTAACCACGTCCTTTTTCCCTGCCTTTTGAATCAAAAAGGATGGCTCGGCTTCCGGTAGTGCCCTGATCGATAGATAAAATATATTTTTGAGAAAGGTTTTTTAACACAAAGATTAACGAGATAGTTTAAAAACATGAAAAATTACATGTTGGGAATTAGATCAAATCAGACTATTGATCGGGAAAGAACTATATTTCCTTTAACTCAGGAATCTCTTCTGGGTCGGCAAAATCGTTGATTTTTTCTTCAAGCCAGTTGTTGTAGGCGAAATCAAGGGCACGGAATTTGTCTACGGGATCCATCTTGAGGAATTTCACCCCGTATTCACATCCCTCATCCTCACCGCGCAGCTTTTTACACCAGACAATTTCTCCAGTCACATAAATAGGCCGGGGATCATCAGGAATAGTAAGCTCCACATCAAGAAGAGCGCCCATTCTTAAAATCTCCATAGTCGAAATCTTGATGCCGTCTCTGGAAATATCATGCGTCAGAGTCGTCACCATGTGTTCCGTCTTGGGCGATCTAAAGCGGATGCTGATATACGCATCAAAGCGTTTAAACTTTCTACGCTCTTTTTGCATATCCTCCACCCCCTCTCCATAGTTTTGCGTCATCGTTTGCCTGTTCATATTTGTTTAGTATTCCTCGGCCTAACAGCCGAAGAACTGAATTGAATTTTATATTTGTTGCGTAAAACGAAGCAAGTATAGCACACGGTTTTTGGCATTACAAGAAAGCGGGGGATAATTTTGGGGGAATTTTTTAGGGCAAAACAGCTATTTTGAAGTGGCTAAATTTTGAAGAATTTCCTGGGCCTGAGAATCATTCAAGAACGCTTGAAATTTGGGGATTCCCATTAGTTTTATAAGATTTTTAGCTTTAGCTGCCTCCAAGAATTCTTGGTCTTTCATAAGCCCTTGAAACGAAGGGAGCAACAAAAGTTTCTGGAAACGCTCATCATTTTGAAACTTTTTGAACAGGGACATCATGTCTCCCACACCAGAAGCCAATTGTCCCCATTTTTCCAAATTAAACATGTCAGCGATAGTTCACAAATTGAAGAGGCACATCAATTGGTGTGTCCTTTATGACATGCATGACACTCTGAAGATCATCCTTCTGCTTGCCAGACACACGAATTTGATCTCCCTGAATAGAGGCCTGAACTTTTAATTTAGTTTCTTTTATTTTTTTGACAATTTCCTTAGCTTTATCCTGCGGTATTCCCAAAACAATCTCGGCGGACTGCCTCTTGGCCCCACCCAAAGCTTCTTCTTCATCACCATATTTCAAGGCCTTCAGCGAAACGCTTCTTTTGGCCAATTTCGTCGCAAGAATATCCCGAAGATTTCGAAGTTTCATCTCGTCATCTGCCAGCATATTGATTTTTTTCTCTTCGCGATTAAACGTAATTTCACATTTTGATCCCTTAAAATCATATCGCGTAAGCACTTCTTTCATCGCTTGCTGGACAGCATTATCTACTTCTTGAAGATCTACTTTTGAGACAATATCGAATGAGGAATCTTGGGGCATAAAATTATGATTAGGCAGTAATTCTGTTTTGGATAAATCTGCGTATTCGTTCGCGGTCTTCAGATTTAATACTTAAAAACTCAATGCCGACGTCAAAGCGTGTGTTGTCCTGATTGAGTGTTTGATTCTTAATACACCACACCACCTTGCCCGTACATTCTATCGGCTGAGTCTCTTTATCGTTTAATTCCAATTTAAGACTCACAGGACTATATGAGGCAAGGGATTTTTTCAAAAAGACGCAAATACCGCCAGCACCAATATTCTCTGTTTCGGTGGTAAAAATATCAGAAGAGTTCTGCTCTTTTACAAGAACATCACATTTAACATTTAATCGAGGAAATTTACGTTTATCGAATGTTTCCCACATAATTATCTCTGTGCGGTTAGGTTACGAATAAAACTATCCTGATAAGGCTCCATTACCCTAGTTTTTTTAAATGCCTCGAGCTGCTGCTTTGCAGACTGAAATGTTTCAAATTTGCCGAGCATAATTTTATAAATTCTGGATCCACGCTTTCCCGATCCAGCATCATAAAATGCCGGAAGTCCCCCAGCCCTCAATTTTCTTACAATCGTCGCCGCGCCTTCGGAACTTTGTGCAACACAAACCTGAATGGAAAAATATTTTTTCTCAACGACAGCCGCCTGTTGCGTTGGAACAATCAACTCCATCTCTTGAGGTTTGCTTAGTGCATCACTAGATACCGGTACAATTCGAGTCGCAACAGATTTTGGAAGAGCATGTCTCACGGCATGATTACTAGCACTGCCGCTGTGTTGCTTCATCCGGGTGCTCCAGACATTGAAGAAAATCAGCCCCGTTCCAATTACAGCCAGGGAAACCAGAATAAACTTTGCGGGGACTCTTCGGGACTCACTTCCCCGAGACTCACTGAGCCATAAAACAAAACTGGAAAACCCACGAGAAACCCACAAAAAAAGAGTTTTCGAACCCGTCACCAGACCTTCCAGAACAAAAATGGAAATCTTTTTAAATGTGTCTGATCGCTTCTTATCTTTTTTGGTTTTACGTGTTGTTGTTTTGCGAACGGTTGAGGACGTCTTCTTAACTAATTCTTCAACGTCAGAAGATGCTTCTATCTCCGGTGAGAACACCGGTCGCTTTGCCTCAAAATATTTTTCGCTGACCATAACATTCTCTTTTTTATCTTCATCGATCAGAGAACGAGTCGTAGAATCCTGGGAACGGAATAAATCCGTTTGAATAATTCCTGCCGGAGTCACTTCAACAGATCGTAAATCAACAGTTGATTTGGGGGATTTTTTGGTTGGAGGCGGCGCCACCTGAACGGCCCTATCCTGATGAAAAAAACCGTACAAGCGCTGCTGAATATCCTTTTCAGAAAGCGATTTTAGATTCTCCTCTTTCGGCTTGCGAAACAACGGCATGTGAACGATTCCTTTCTGGTACTGCCTGAAATTGGGAACTCACTCAGCGAGAAAATGGGGAATTTTCCCGGATAAAATAAGTCAGCTTGTACAAATCTGTATTACCAAGCTTTAGGTGAACCTTTTCATGAAATCCATTATCTTCGAAAAGTTTAATGGCTTCTTTCATCTTCGAGGTGGTTTTAAAAATAACTTCTTGATAACCTACCTCTTTGCAAAAATCCAATGCTTTATCGAGAAGGCTTTTTCCTATTTGACGGCCACGAAATTCCGGGAACACAAAAATACGGCGGATCAAAGCCGCCCGGTCATCCTCTTTTTTCACACCAATACTTCCGACGATTTTGCTGTTTGAAATTGCGACAAAAAAAGCCTCTCCAGCCTTCCCGTAGTAATCAGAAAGATTTTCCAAATCATTGGCAGGAAACGCTCCCAAAACATCTGAAAACTCCGAATGCATAATTCCTTCGATTAGTTTTTTAACTTCCTGAGCATCCTGCTTCTGGAACTTGCGAATCTGAACGTCTCCGGACTGTTTGGTCATAGGCAATTTCTTATTTTCCTTTCGGTGCGGCGGCCTTGGCAGCAGGCGCAGCAGCTTTAGCAGCAGGTTGACCAGCTTTGGAAGCTCCGGCCTTTGGCGCAGCGGCAGTTGGTGCAGCGGCTGGTGCAACACCTTCTTTCGGCTTTTCCTCACCCGCAGCTTTGGTTTTCTTGACCTTGATTTTTACGGATTTAACTTTGGGTAGGTTGTAAACAGATTTTGTCTCATCCCACTTACCTTCGGCCATCAAGCGATTTAACCTCTCAAACCGTTTTAGCACATTGCGATGACGAACCCCGACACTTCCTACTCTTAAACTTGGATGCTGACTCACGAAACTTTCCCCCTTTTAGTGAAATATGTCTTAAATCGGCGGTACAAAAGCTCGGTTATTATACAGATCAAGGCGGTTTTGCGCCACTTGAAATACTTGAAATAAAAAAGGGGTCAATCTCCCAGTTGGAAAGACTGACCCCTTATAAATAAATGGCTATCGGACGATTAGAGGGTACGAATGACGCCCTCATTGGCCACTCTCAACTCCCGCCGAAGACGCAGCAAGGTATCTTGAGCTGATTGTTTTTCTGAAAAACGTCCGACATTCAGCACAAAGTATTTACCGCTTTGTTTGACAAAAGTCTGATACCCTTTCTTTTTTAATTTATCCGCAGTACTTTTTGCAGCCGCCTGCTTGATATAACTGGCAACACGAATCGTGTATTTTTTGTTCTGATTTTCAATCGATTTCTTTACCGTTTTTGCTTGATCCTGCTTCTTCATCTTCGACTTCGTATCCTGCGCCACTGAAGGATTCACTTGAGGGGCTAAGTCCTGTGGATACATGGCAGCAGAATTTTGGGTTTCAGAATTCGGCTCGCCAAAAGATGATGTTCCATCCGTTTCTGTTGATGTCTGACTGACTTCATTTGAAACGGTAGTATCCGTCTGAGCAGATGTTTGGGTTTCAGGGGTTTTCGCTGACCACTCCTGCTGAATGACAGTCTTGGTGGAAGATTCAGCCGCCAATTTTGCATTAGCCTGAATTACTTTCTGTTTTCCACGTTCGACACCAACAGCAAAGGTAACAGCCAACAACACCACCATCGAAATCGAGGCGATCACCAACTTATCGAATGTCACATTAAATTGAAACCGTTCAAATACCGAAGTTCGTTCAATTGGTTTCTCATCTTCCAACTCTTCTGTGTGACGAATATTTTTTTCCATTCCGTGGAAAAGTTCACCTTGCATGGTGTAATCCTTTCTAATCAAAATTTTTTCAAATTAGATCAAGCAGCGAGAGTGATTTCTCTAGGAAGATTATCGGCAACAAAAAGCGAAATTTAAGCAGAAATTACAGGAAGATAAAGTTAATTTATCAAACTAATGCGCTTGGGCGGCCACCAGATGAGGAAAGCACGTCCTGAGAGGTTCTTTTTGGGTACAAACCCCCAGTTACGGCTGTCACTGGACTGAGCACTATTGTCCCCCAAGCAAAAATAGCTGTCTTTGGGAACTTCAAATTGCTGCCCCATTCGTCCATAAGGCCAGTCTTCGCGGTTATAATAATAATTTTTGCGAATAGTGCCAGGAACTTCGAGCATTTTACCGTTGATAAAAACAGCCCCATCCTTAATTTCAACCGTTTCTCCGCCAAACGCGATAAGGCGCTTCACGAAATCTTTTTTGGGATCAAGAGGATATTTGAATACAACCACATCTCCCCGGTGCGGCCCATGAAACCGGTAGCTGATTTTATCCACCAGAATTTTATCGTTTTCCAAAAGCGTCATCCGCATTGACCCAGTAGGAATTTTGTAAGCTTGAACAAAATAGGTTCGAATTACAAGGGCAAGCACAAGCGCCACAGCTATCGGCTTTATCCATTCGTCGATAAGGTACCGCATCACTTCTTTTCTATTCCACTTTTTACTTGTCGTCATTGATCAATCCTCAGTACAGAAATAAACGCCTCTTGCGGCAAATCCACACGTCCCACCCGCTTCATGCGCTTCTTTCCCTCTTTTTGTTTTTCAAGTAGTTTTCGTTTACGCGAAATATCGCCGCCGTAGCATTTGGCGATGACGTTTTTCTTCATCGCAGGGACAGTCTCTCGCGATATAACTTTTGCACCAATCGCGGCTTGAATCGCCACTTCGAACATCTGCCTGGGAATGACTTCCCGCAATTTGGAGACTAGCGCCTTACCCCGATAGTAGGCATTCTCTTGAATCACAATGCTCGATAAAGCATCGACTGGTTCACCATTTATCAGAATATCCATTTTAACAAGCTTCGCCTCCCGAAAACCGATCAGCTCATAATTGAAGGAGCCATAACCACTTGTGATAGTTTTAACTTTGTCATAAAAATCCATAACCACCTCGGCGAAAGGCAGTTCATAAACCAAAAGCACGATTTGCGGATCCAGATATTCCGTACTGATGTAAATGCCGCGCCGATCCTGACACAACTGCATAATTGCCCCGATCGCCGACGGAGGAATTAAAATATTGGCGCGAATAAACGGTTCTTCAATTTTCTCAATCGCCGATGGATCGGGAAGCTTGGTCGGGTTTTCAATAAAAAGTTCTATTCCATCCGTTTTACGCACACGATATACCACACTCGGCGCGGTAATAATCAGTTCAAGATTAAATTCACGCTCTAGTCTCTCCTGAATAATCTCCATGTGAAGCAGGCCTAAAAACCCGCAGCGGAAACCGAATCCAAGCGAAGCTGATGTTTCTGGCTCATAAACAAATGAGGAATCGTTAAGGCGGAGCTTATCAAGCGCGTCACGCACAAGCGTAAAATCTTTCGCATTAATCGGGTACATACCACAGAAAACCATCGGTTGAACATCTTTGTATCCGGGAAGCGGCTCATCGGTACGCCGGTCAGCATGAGTGACGGTATCACCAATTTTCACCTCAGTCACATCTTTGATGTTACACGAAATAAACCCGACTTCGCCAACCGAGAGCGCTTCAATACTCACAGGGCGCGGATTAAAAACCCCCAGTTCTTCAACTTCGTGAACCGCTCCGGTCTGCATCATCAAAATCTTATCGCCTTTTCTAATGGTGCCATTCATAACGCGGACATAAGTAATCACGCCCTTGTAGGTATCAAAAACGGAATCGAAAATAAGCGCTTTGAGCGGCTCTTCGACAGAACCGCTGGGCGCCGGAATTCGATTAATTATGGCCTGAAGAATTTCGGGTGTTCCTTGCCCTGTTTTGGCACTGGAATAAAGCACCTCACTTTTTTCGATGGCAAGAATATTGGCAATTTCAGTCGTCGCCTTTTCCAAATTTGCCGCAGGAAGATCAATCTTGCTCACCACCGGAATAATCGTCAGTTTGGCATCCAGCGCAAGGTAGAGATTCGTCACCGTCTGCGCCTCAACACCCTGCCCCGCATCCACCAAAAGCAGCACGCCTTCGCACGCCGCCAAACTTTTTGAGACCTCATACGTAAAATCAATATGTCCCGGCGTATCGATCAAATTCAGCATGTAGTCTTTGTACAAAATCCGGACCGTACGCGCCTTAATCGTAATCCCGCGCTCACGCTCCAAATCCATGTCATCCAAAATCTGATCGCGGAATTCACGTTTCGAAATGGCACCGGTGTCAAGAAGCAGACGATCGGCGAGCGTGGATTTCCCGTGATCGATATGCGCAATAATGGAGAAATTTCGGATTTTTTTGGGATCGAACATGAAATTATTTTCGGAGAAGGTGAATCATTTTTTTTCGGTCTTTTTCTTTAAAAATGCTGGAGCCGGCTACCATGATATCGGCGCCGGCCTCTTTGGCGATTTTTGCCGTTTCAGGATTAATACCCCCGTCAACAGAAATGAGCCCCGAAAACCGCGGCCTCAGATCTCGAACTTTCTCAATCATCGGTTCCATGAAGGACTGCCCGCCAAATCCGGGCTCCACGGTCATAATCAAAACCAGATCAACATCTTTCAGGTATGGATAAAGTCTTGAAACCGGAGTTCTTGGCCGAACCGAAAGCCCCACCTTCGCACCAGTTTTTTTCGCCAGCGAAATTGTTTTGCGCAAATCCTTCGTGGCCTCAACATGAACAGTAATCCAATCCGAACCCGCGTCGCGGAACTCGCGCAAATAACGCATCGGTTCGACGATCATCAAATGCACATCCAGCGGCAATTTTGTCGTCTTTCGAATAGACTGAACCACACATGGGCCGATCGTCAGATTGGGAACAAACTGCCCATCCATCACATCCACGTGAATCAAATCACAGCCGCCTTTTTCGACATCCACAATTTCTTCTTTCAAACGGCTGAAGTCGGCTGAAAGAATACTGGGAGCTACCAAAACCTTCCGCTTCTTTTCTTTCATGTGCGCATCCCTAATTCAAAGTAAAATCTTTGCTGATTTGTTTTTTTGATTTGTCCGCCAGCGGACCAATTAACGCGAGATTTAAATGATTATTCTGGAAAATATCTCGCGCAGCTTCGCTAATATCTTCTGCGGTCATCCGATTAATTTCTTTTTCTATTTCATAACGATTCGGAATCTCACCCGTATAAAGAACCCGCTCACCGATCCAGCTCATGTGGTCAAGAGTATCTTCCAGCCCCATGCAAAACTGGCCCAAAAAATAATCTTTTGCACGCTTCAGCTCGTCACCACTTACTGGCTTATTCTTGATTTTCTCAAGCTCTTTGAGAATCACTTTAATCGCTGTCGGCGCTTTTTTTGTTTCCACACCAGCTGAAATGGTAAATGAACCAGTGTCCTGCAAGAAATTGTTGCTGGAACGGATTTCATAAGCCAACCCGCGCTTCTCACGGACTTCTTCGAACAGCCGGCTTGACATATTTGCGCCCATAATAATATTCAACAAGCTCGCCCGGTAACGCAATGGATGATTGCGCGAATATCCATGTAGACCGATCACAAAATGGGTCTGCTCGGTTTTCTTATCTACAAGCATTAGATTTGGCTTTGTCTGACTTATTCTGGCTTTTTCAAATTCAGATTCATCCGATTTATCTGGTGCCGGAAAATATTTTTCCGCAAGTTTCATCGTTTCGCTATGCTCGACATCCCCTGCTACCGTAAGCAAAATATTTCGAGGGTGATAATTACGTTTGATAAAACCCACCAAATTCGGACGCTTGATTCGTGCCACCGATTTTTCATCTCCCGCAAGCAGCAAGCCAAGCGGCTGATCCGGCCACAACATCGTGCCGATCAATTCATGAACATGCTGGCTAGGAAGATCCAAATACATTTTAATCTCTTCAAGAATAACGCCCCGTTCTTTATCAATTTCCGATTGGAGAAAAAGCGGATTGTTGATCATGTCTGAAAGAACATCAATAGCTAGATGAAAATGATTTTTTAGCATTTTCACAAAATAACAAGTCAGCTCCTCGGCGGTAAACGCATTGATCATTCCGCCCACACCCTCAACATCTTCTTTAATTTCACGCGTATTGCGGTTCTTGGTTCCCTTGAACAACATATGTTCGACAAAATGTGAAATACCGGCATAGGTAGCATTTTCATACCGGCCGCCAACTTTAACCCAAACACCGGCCGCAACAGAGTCTTTGCCGGGCATTTCAATCGTCGCCACTTTCAATCCATTCGCCAAACGATCAATATGATACACGCACGTTCTCCTCGTTATTTTCTTCTCGCGTCCATGTAACTTTTTAGAATAATCTGGGCCGCGAGTGAATCGATTTTAGTTTTTCTCTTGGCTCGGGACATATCCAAGCCAATTAAAAAACGTTCCGCCTCCGCCGTTGAAAGACGCTCATCCCAGAACTCAACCGGCACTGACGTCTTCTGTTGAATGAGTCCTGCAAACGATTTAGCCATCACGGAGGCCGGGCCCAGCGTATCATTCATGTTAATAGGCAGTCCAACAACGATTCGTTCTACTTGTTCTTCCTGAATTAACTTGAGAACGGCCTCCACCGCCTGCGCATCGTTTTTACGCTCAATCATCGGAAACGCGTGTGCAGCAACCCCCAGAGCATCCGACTTGGCAACTCCAATCCGTTTCGTACCGACATCCAGGCAAAGAATAATTTCAGCCATGACAAGTTTTGACAAGCCGCGAAAGCAAACGCTCGAGCGAACCATTTCGTCCGCTACCCGATTTGATGGCGGAAATCAAAGAGCTTCCCATGATCACACCATCCGCATAACGGTTGATTTCACGAATCTGATCTTCGGAGGATACACCAAAGCCAACAAGAACAGGCAATTTTGTGAGCCCCTTGATTTCCTCGACTTTCGCACGGATTTCTTCATCTAGTTTTTTCTGAACACCAGTCACGCCGCGGCGCGAAACGTAATAAATAAATCCGTGGGATTTTGCGATAATTTTTTTCATTCTTGTTTTGGACGTCGTCGGCGCAATCAGATTAATTTGGCACAACCCTGAACGCAAAAGTTCTTTAGACAAATTTTCGTGCTCATCTGGTGGAAGATCCGGGCACAAAACGCCGTCAAATCCCGCCTGTTTTAAATCCTTCACTGTGCGTGAAATTCCCCGGTGAATAATTGGATTGAAGTAGGAGAAGAAAATAATTGGAACCGTAACGCCTTCCATGCGCAATTGTTTCACGAGATCAAATGCTTGCTGAGGGTGAACTCCTTTCCGGAGCGCATATTCCGAAGCCTCTTGAATCACCGGTCCGTCAGCCAGCGGATCTGAAAACGGAATACCAAGCTCGACAATATCAGTTCCTAAACGATCCAGCAGACGAATCAGTGAATGCGTCTGGCCAAGGCTTTTGTATCCCAGTGTCACAAATGCGCAGAACAATTTTCGTCCGCTCTTTAGCTTACTCTTTAATTTAGATTCCAGACTTTTCGCGCTCATGATTGTTGGTCCCATTTTCGGACAATTTCAATGTCTTTATCCCCGCGCCCAGAAAGACAAATGATCACCGATTCCGTCGATTTTGTTTTCGGCAACAATTTTTCCAGATAAGCCAGAGCGTGCGCTGATTCAATGGCGGGCATAATACCCTCTTCTTTGGTCAACAAATGAAATGCCCGCATCGCTTCAGAATCCGTCGCTGAAACATAAGTCACCCGTTTTTTCTCTTTCAGCCAAGCATGTTCAGGGCCGACAGACGGATAATCAAGCCCCGCAGAAATTGAATGCGCCAATTCCACCTGACCATCCGAGTCCTGCAACAGTAAACTTTTCATCCCGTGGAGAACTCCGGGCACACCCTTGGCCATAGTCGCAGCATGATGATGCGTATTCAAACCTTCTCCCGCCGCTTCAACGCCAATCATGTTCACGCGATCTCGAAGAAAGGGATAAAAAAATCCGATTGAGTTACTGCCGCCACCGACACAAGCCATCAGATAATTCGGAAGCCTGCCCGTCAGTTTTAAAAATTGGCGGCGCGTCTCGCGGCCGATCACTGATTGAAAATCACGGACAATCATCGGATACGGATGAGGTCCGACGCAAGAGCCCAAAAGATAATGCGTGCTGTTCACATTCGTCACCCAGTCGCGAATCGCCTCATTCGTCGCGTCTTTCAACGTTCGTGATCCGGATTTTACGGGCCGTACCTCAGCGCCCAGAATTTGCATTTTATACACGTTGAGCGCTTGCCGATGAATGTCTTCCTCGCCCATGTAAACCACGCAGTCCAGACCAAACACGCGCGCGGCAGTGGCTGAGGCCACTCCATGCTGACCCGCCCCGGTTTCGGCCACAATGCGTTTCTTTTTCAAATAAACGGCAAGCAGTGCCTGCGCCATCGTGTTGTTGATTTTGTGGGCCCCGGTATGACACAAATCTTCGCGTTTGAGATACACCCGCGCGTGGCCAAAATGGCGCGTCAAATTTCCGGCAAAATAAAGCGGCGTTGGGCGTCCGACGTAAGTGGTTAAATAGTGCTCCACGTCTTTTTTGAACGCCGAATTTTTCTTCAACCATTTGTAGGCAAACTCCAGCTCATCGAGGGCCTGAATCAGAGTTTCTGGCACATAACGCCCGCCAAACGAACCAAAATGTCCGTGAGCGTCCGGAACTTTAGGCAATTTTAATAATTTGGACATCGTCTTTTGAAATCCATCCGTTATCTTTGTTTGACATTTGAACCCTCTCCCACCCCTCACGATCCTCAAGCAAACGCACTCTTAATCCCTCAGGCAGGCGGAAAACAACTTTTTCATCCTTCGAGGGTCCATACCGAACCTCCGCGTCAGGACGAATCACAACACCGCGGGTTTGACCAAAATAAAAATAATATTTCATTCCCCACACCGCGCCGGCAATCAGAATCAACGTGATTAAACTTCTGAAAACCCACCCCCGAAAAGGACGCCGGCCCAACGCAAGAAGCAAAATCATCCAAAGCAAAGTCAGCGCCGCAAGGCCCAGCCCCACAATTTCAACTTCCAGCAGAGAAAAAAATGAGGAAACTTTTTCGACATCTTTTAGATACCAATCCGTCGGCTGTGCCAGTTTGGACTGAACCAGACTTTTGGCAAATCGCAAATTTTTGCGAATATCCAAGTCGCGCGGCGCAAGCATTTTAGCTGTTTCGTAAGAAGCAATAGCCAATCCCAGTTTTTTGGTTTTGATGTAAGCATTGCCCAAATTAAAATAAGCTTCGGGTGTGGCCTCCATCAGGCTGAGTTTCTGATATTTTTCCAGTGCCGCATCATATTTTGACTGGGCATAAAGCGTGTTGGCTTCTTTGAACATTTTTTTGTAGCCAGCATCCAGTGCCCAAGCGCAGTGCCCGCCGGCAAAAACAAAAAACGAAAGTATTGTGAACGCAAAAATTTTCTTCATCGTTTTTTTTCAACTCTTAAAATTATTTTCTCGATCATCGTCATCATTTCTACCAGCCGGTCATGCGATTTTTCGTAACTGGTGAACCGGGCCAGATCAGCAATTTCATAAAAACTTCGGATGTCATTAATTAACTCCCCGTCAAACCCACTCGAAATCAAATTACCTTCAATATCCGGGAATGTCAGCCCCAGTGCAGAAACACCGAACTTATCGGCGAAATACTGATCGAGAACTTTAGTGGCATCAACAAACAGCTGCCTATCCGGCTTATCCTTAGCTTTCGTCACTCGCCGAAGCAATTTGCGGTACTGCCGTCGTGCGGACTTGGCTGCAATTTTGCGGCGGTACCGGGCTTTATCTTTCTCATAGGCTTGAGAACGTATTCTCGAAAGAAAAAAAAGCAGAAACCCTAATCCCAGCGCTCCACTCGCGCCGCCCAAAACATTCCGCACTTCGATTTCCGTCTGATTTTCTTTGACCAAACCAAAATTGGTTTTAATCGTGTAAATATCGCTGGTCTCTTTGGTAATATCTTTTTTAAGCGCCTCGGATTTCATTTGAGGAAGCATTTTCAAATCAGGGGACGCCTCGCCCTGCAGAACTTTCACTCTATATTCAGGCGTGCGCGTGGCCTTATACTCGCCTGCAACTGGATCGAAATAGTTAAACAAAAGAGACGGTAATGTGTAATCACCGGTTTTATCCGGAATAAAAATAATTTCGAAACTTTTCGATCCTACGATCGTAGATCCTCGTTTGTAAAGCTGGCTGGATGATTCTCCGTCATAAATTTTGAAATTTTCCAGATCCGGAACCGCCGGATGTTGAAGCGTTTCGATATTTCCTTCACCTTCAATTTTGAGCGCCATCGTCACCGGCTCATTCTGCTTCACCTGACTTTTATCAATCGAAGACGTGAAACTGAACCGGCCGATCGAGCCGCTGAAATCAGAGGGCTTGCCCCGCGTCGGCAATTCTTTGACCTGAATAGGAATCAGCGCCGACGTCAAAACTTTATTCACACGCCGCGCAAAAAGCCCACCACCGCCACCACCGCCGCCGAAAAAGCTGTCATTGAAAAAATCATCAAACATTCCGTTTTCTCGAGGCCGTTCTTCGATCGATGCTTTGACACTTCCCGGCTGAATGGGAAATTCACCGGGCGCCGTGGCAAACAACGCCATTTTGCGAATATCGGCCTTGATATATCTTCTGCCATTAATTGTCACCGTACTTCGATCAATATTTTGACCAATTGGCAATTCCTCGATCCAAAATCCCGTAGCTTCTGGCTCCTGCTCAAACCCTTCATACCGGGTGTCGGCACGCGTATAAATCGAATAGGTCAAAAGAATTTGTTCACCCGGATAAACACTGGTCTTATCCACGTAAGCCCGAAGAAAAATAACATCATTGTCACCCGGCTGAATCACAGGGGCTGATACTTGACTGGTATAAGACGATGACGGAAAACCGGACGAAGGCACTGCCGGAGCCGGTGCAGATCGTTGTGGAAACGAGGAAGGCACACGAGCAGGTCCCGTCTGGGAAAACTGCTGATTCATAAAACTGCTGGCTCCCTGAGATGCTGCGGGAGCAGTTCCGGGAGTTCCCAATACCTCGATTTCTACAGGCTCTGTCCGGTAAGTAGAATCATTAACCTCAATATCAATAGGCCCAATTTTAAACACTCCCGGACGTTTGGGAATCATCGTGTAGCGAAATTCCGTCACCGACTCCTGCTTGCCATTCTGATATATGAAACGGGATGCACGCCCTGAATAAAACGCATCAAAACTTTCGTTAACCGGTATCCGCGGCCGTTGAATATTCACCCGGGAGCCTGAAATTTTAATCGTAAGATTCAGCTGATCGTTAACTTCAAGCGTCTTTTTGTCAAAAACCGTAGAGACCTTTACCTCTTCTTGGGCAAATGCAAGAATGGCGGGAATCAACAGAAATACCAATGACAAAACAAAAGACTTTAAGCGCATGGAGTGCCCTGAAATTAACGGTTAAAAACAAACTGGTATTTTATCGAATTAAACATCGGAAGTCCACTAATGGTAAGGTCTAAAAGCGCCTTAAACCTGCCCGTAGGAAATATGGTTCGGCAATTCATTCGGATTATCTTTTTGAACCGGGAAAAAGTCCTGAAGCTTTTCGCCAATTAGCCGGATGCCCTCAACCAGCCCATCGGCAAACCGGTCATCTTTGAATTTTTTCATCATTAGCTGTGTAATGTCGTCCCAAAAATTAACTGGAACTTTTTCATGAATGCCACGGTCTCCAATTAGTGCAAACTGCTGTTTCTTGATCCCAAACAAAATCAGTACGCCGTTACGTTCTTTCGTGCGCGTCATGCCAAGCCGCTCGAATATGCGTTTTGCTTCACCAAGCACATCCTCCGGCGTATCGCGCTCGACATGCACGCGAATTTCTCCGGATGTCTTGCTCTCGGCTGAACAAATTGCTGATTCAATAGCATCTCGTTCACTTCTCGAGAAAAAATATTTCGGAAAATAGCTTCGCATCCCCATTACCAACCTCCGCTTGATCCACCGCCGCCAAAACTGCCGCCACCACCTGAAAACCCGCCACCACCGCCAGAACTGCTCCCTCCGCTGCTACTAGATGATCCCCCGGAGGAAAGAAGCATTTGAATAACAAATAGTAAGATACTGAAAGCAAACCACCACTCCCAAAATGAAAAACGATGCTCATATTTTTTGTGCCTCATCCGGTAAAAACCATACCGAATTATGTCCACTACCAAAGAAAACAGAAGTGCGAGAAAAATTAATGTGATAAGGCCGCTTGAATCGGATTTTTTATGCGCCGTCGCTTTAAACTCTCCTTTTGTCGCCGCCAGAATCGCCTGAGTTCCCATCGTAATGCCATCATCAAATTTTCCCAGACGGAATAACGGTGTCACAATTTGATTTAAAATAACACTGGCCGTAGCGTCAGGAAGCGCGCCTTCAAGTCCGTATCCGACTTCGATTCTCATTTTCCGGTCATTTTTGAAAATGAGGAAAATGACTCCGTTATTTTTATCCCTCTGTCCAATTTTCCATTTCTCAGCTAGACGAATTGAAAAATCTTCAAGGGACTCTCCGTCCAGACTTGGAAATGTCGCCACCACCACCTGATTAGAGGTCTCACGCTCAAACTGGGCCAATTGGGATTCCAAACTGGCCCGTGCGGCCGGAGACATCATTCCCGCATAATCAGAAACATACCCCTCCGGCTTCTCGGGCACGGGAAGCGCCAAAGCAGACGGAAGGCCAACGAGAAAAAGAAATGAAAATAGGACGAGAAAGCGCCTCAGCATGAAAATTAGAACGCGACTTTGGGCGCGGTTTTCGCAGATTCTTCAGCTTGAAAATAGGCCTTGGAATGAAACCCGAAAAAGTTAGCAATTAAATTACTCGGAAAAACGCGGATCTTGGTATTGAACTGACGTGCCATTTCGTTAAATCGCCGGCGTTCCACCGCGATGCGATTTTCTGTTCCTTCCAGCTGGCTTTGAAGCGCGAGAAAATTTTGACTCGCTTTCAAATCAGGATAACGTTCCACGACTACGAGCAATCGGCTCAGCGCGGAAGAAAGCCCTTTTTGAGCGTTTTCAAATTTTGCCAAGGCATCCGGATCATTCGCCATCTCCGGAGTGACTTTCATGTCAGCTACGCTGGCACGAGCTTTCACCACTTCCTCCAGAGTTTGACGTTCGTGAGCGGCATAACCTTTCACCGTTTCCACTAAATTAGGTACGAGGTCGAGACGACGTTGGTATACGTTTTCAACCTGCGCCCACGCCTCTTTCACCCCTTCTTCGGACGATACGATTGAGTTGTAAGTTCCGCTTAACATCAAAGCGGCAATCACCACCAAACCGACAAGAACAGCTATTGCAATTAAGAAACCCCGCATGACAAATCCTCCTATTTGTTTGTTGTGATATTCTGAAATAAAATCTTCTTCATAATAACCCTTCGATTTCTTCTTGTTTTTTCTTAAGCTCCTCCATCACTTTTTCGAATCCTTCCCGGTTCAACAATCGAATTCTCAATTCGATACCCTCCTCTTCCATCGACTCGGATTTCAGAAGCTGAATCGGTAATTTAAATTTTACCCGTGACAATTTATCGCGAAATTGTTTTCTAATTTCGTAACTTTTGGGATAACGAAGTTGTTTCAAAATTTCAATCAAGACCTGCGATTTTTGTTTCTCTTTTTTACCTGACAGGTCGCGAATTTCAGGCAGGTCAAAGATTTTTTCAATCGGCTCAACGCTTACCGCAATTACATCTCGGACAAGACTGGCGAATTCAGTCAGTTCGGAGCTCGTAAAATGAAAACGGCTAAGGCATTGATCCCAAAGCACGGCCTGCTCCTTCACAGAAAAATCCGCCCAATCGGCAATTCCTCGAAATGGGACGTCGCCAAGATAAACAGCCTCCAGAATTTCGCGGCTGAGCCTGGAAATTTTTTCGTACTCATCCAGAATTTTCAGTGACGGCGTAAGCCCCAGATAAGGCATGCACTCTTCCCGCACCGTTTCTTTCGATAATCCGATGACCGCCGTCAGTTTCGCAATAGCGACAGCCTGGTCCAGCGGCGTGTAGATTCCATTTCGGTTATTCTCAAGCGATAACCGGATTCTTTCCTTATCGAATCCCGAATCAGAGATAACCAACGCGGGAATTTCGTCTAATTTTAATTTTAGTGCCGCAAAAAAACGTTTAAATCCCGAAATGAGTCCGTAACGCTTCTCGTGAGAAAAAACCAATATCGGTGAAAGAATACCGAAATGGCGCACAGACTCAATTAACGCATTGTCCTGCAAACTGTAGCGAAAACAATACCGGGCATCAAACGGATCTAATTCCGGCAGTTTTATTTTCCTGAGTTCGGATTGTGCTTGAGCGCTCATACGTTCTGCCTCTGCCAAACCTGCCACTGCCTGTCAAGTTCGTCCGGAGAAAGATTAAGCACCGAAAGAAAAGCCGAGTCCATACTTTCCCCATTCGCAATAGCTTTCAGTAATTTACTGATTTTATAAAATCCGAAACGTTTAATCAAAAACTTCATTATCAAAAATGATTCTTGGTAAAACAATAAAATCGACTGATCATCTTCGAACAATTTTGACCCCAAACTTAACTGCGAAAAACTGAAAATTTTTCCCGCGGCTTTCAAATTCTGAAAAGTCTCAACGGGAACTGGCACAATCTTATCCTCTTCGTATTGAGCTATACCTTCATGCATCCAGAGCGGCACATCTTTTCCGCCGATTTCATAAACAAAAACATGACCCAATTCATGCCAAATTAATTTCTTCAAGCCATTCACCTGTTCTTCATTTGTTTCTTCACCCGCTTTGAGCGGAACCCGGATTTTGCCGTCAAACAAAGCGCCCGACCAATGTTCCGTTTTAACCGAGGTATCAAATACTTCAGGATCATACAAAAGGACGACGATTTTTTCTTCAAGCGACGCGCCCAAATCTTGATAAATAGACCGATATGCTTCGCGCAGGATTGTCTTCAATTGATAAGATGAATATTCTTTTTGCGTCCGGTCATAGCGGATCAAAAAATGTTCTTCATCCGCAATTTTCAGTTTTGACTCAACGGGTATCTCCTTCTGCACTTTTGATAATTTGATATTGATACGCTCCATATTCTCGCGGGTCATGGCCTGCTGCCAATGCGCTTTGGCCTCATTCAGTCTCTGCGTGAGATAGCAGATATCGCCTAACAGTTCGTGCGCATATTTATTCGAAGGATTCTCTTTGAGCACTTTGTTCATCTGTTCTTCCGCCAAAGGATAATTTTTTTCTTTGAATGCCGCGATGCCGTCTTCGAACAGATGATAGACGATAGCTTTTTGCATTGCGAAACCATCTGGGCTAGGCGCTGGCATTGCCGCTAAAGTTGCCGCAGAAATCACCGGAACCGCCTCTTTCTGCGCCAAATCAGATTCAGGCACATCCGCCCCCAAAGTTTTTGCCATGGCAGCATAATCCCGGGCTTCCTTAACTCGTTGCTGGGCTTTCAGATACGCAGCATAATCCAGATAGACCTTGGCCAATTGTTTTTCCAATTCTTGATTTTGGGAAATTTGATAACTGCTTTCCAGAGACTGAATGCGGGAGATAAATTTATCTTCATCAGTATCAGGAAAGGCGATTCCCTGTGCGAGTACAGAACAGAGAAGAAAACAGATGAAATTCTTGTTACGCACCGCGAACCCTGAAATGTTGAATGCGTTTACCAATTGAAGGATGATCGTACAACAGAAATTCAATAAGAGGATGGGGATCTGGATCCGCAAGATTTTGGCTTCCCAATTTCTCTATCAGGGGAATACAGGCCGAACGATACTGCGTTTTCTCATAGGCAAAATCGTCAGCTTCAAACTCATGTTTTCGGGAATAGGCATTTTCGAATGGCATAGCCAATAAACTCATCAGGAAAAAGACAAGGAAAATGAGCGGGAGCGACGCTAAATCACTCATGCCGTCATATCCCAATTTCAAGGCTATATTTCCGCAAATTTTGTAAGCCAGGAAAAAAGCAGCGAGTGAAATAAACGTCATCCAAAATACGCGCTTCCAAAGATGATGCAGTTTACAATGCCCCATTTCATGAGCCACGACAACTTCGATTTCTTCCGGAGTAAAATTCTCGACCAGGGTATCGCCCAAAATCACACGTTGGGTTTTACCCATGCCGCAAAAGGCGGCGTTAGCTTTTTTTGTTGTTTTGCTCATGTTAAACACATAAACATTTTCGAGTTTCAGACCGTTTGACCTCACCAGATTCAAAATTCTCTGTCTCAAATCGGGATCCTCGAGTGGTTTAAATTTGTAGAACAGAGGGAAAATCAAAACCGGCGCCAAACGGCCGAATACCAAAGAAAACAAAGTCCAGACGAGCCAGATCATCCACCACCATTGGTTTGGAAAAGAGCGCACGATACCAAAAAATATTTCTATAAGCACAAGTGCGATTCCGAACGAAAGAAGAGATTTTTTTAAAGTCTCCAAATTCCAAGCCCAAAAAGTCTGATTGGATAGCTCAAATTTTTTCTCGAGGATGTAACCGGAATAAACCGAAAGCGGATAATCGAAAATTAAAAAATAGAGCGAAAAAAGCGCGAAGTAAATCCCCGCAGAGATAAGAGAGAACGAACTGAAAGAAACAGCGACATCACGAAACCATACAGAAAGCCCTGTTACAACAGCGGCTGCAAGTAGAAATAAAGTAAGCAGAAAATTGACAAGGGTGAGCCACAGTTTTACACGTTGATACGCTTTGGCCTTTGAACTTGAGTTGGGTAACATATCAGGAAACAGACTTTGCAAAAAACTCGACAATTTTAGTTTTCAAATCCGGCTCACCGGCGAGCATCTCCGTTCCATGCCCTTTGGCGTTTAATTTGATCAACTCTTTCTTCGGAGTCGGGGCCAGCTGATACAAAAAATCTGTGGATCTCATCGAAAAAGTGTCCTCGCTGGATGCCACAAAAAGAAGGGGCCTGTCCCGGAATTGCATCACGGATCGCTTCGGCTTTACTCCACGATAATCCATTCCCGGCGATAACAGCACAACGCCCGAAATTTTGGGGTTTTCACCAGCGTATGCCATCGATAAATTGGCCCCGATACTGGCACCGACAAGAATCACTTTCTGAGCATCCTGGGCCGCGTTTTGTTCAAGCCACTGAAAAGCGCCGTCAATATCTTGAATCATCTTTGAGAAATCTTCTTTCGAGAAGTTTTTCCAGTCCACCGTCTGATCAGCGCCGCGGCTTTCACCATGCCCCCTTAAATCAATCGAAAGTGTATTCCAGCCGTTCTGGTTCAAAAATTTCGAGAAATCCGCCCACGACTTTCGATCATGATTGAGCATGTGCACCAAAATAACAGTTCCCTTCCCGTCCGGTACCTCATCGAAGGAACCGGCAAGACTCATCCCATCCCGAGTTTGAAGATGAATATTCTGCGCAAGGACAAGTGGCATGCTTGCGACAAAAAACATCACGGCCAATAAACCCGCTTTCGTCTTATTCATGTTTTTTCTCCCGTAAAAACCATGACTGAATGTATTGTACCGACTCTCGAACCGGCGTCCCCGGGCCAAAAATCCGGCTGACACCCATTTCGGACAGATACTTTTGATCCTTCTTGGAAATGATGCCCCCACCCGTTATCAGAATGTGACAAATTCCTTCTTGTTTCAATAATTTTAGTACTTTCTCAAAGAGCGTCACATGAGCACCTGAAAGTACGCTAAGCGCGATCACGTCAACATCCTCTTCAATGGCCGCTCTCACAATCGCCTCTGGAGTTTGATGAAGCCCCAGATAAACCACTTCCATCCCCGAGTCCCGGAATGCACGCGCAACAATATTCATGCCCCGGTCATGGCCATCAAGTCCCGGTTTGGCTATTAGAATGCGGATTTTTTTATTCATAAAACCTCACACAATTGAAGGAGGAATATATTCGCCGAATTCTTCGCGAAGCGTATCCGCGATTTCACCCATCGTCGCGTACGCTTTCGCGCAGTCGATTATAAATGGAATCAAATTCGCTCTTCCCGACGCCGCTTTTTTAAGCGCTGAAAGCGAGCGGCGCACACTTGAATTATTGCGCCTTTTTCGGATCGCTTTTATTTTTTTGATTTGCATGCGCTCGGTTTCGCGCGTAATTTCTAAAATGGGCGGATTGAAAATTTCCTTATCCATCTTAAATTGATTCACACCCACGACAGTCCGTTTTTTATTTTCCACTTCACGCTGATACCGCTCGGCTGCATCGGATATTTCTTTTTGATAAAACCCCGCTTCGATAGCGGCTACAACACCGCCAAAGTCGCGAATTTTTTTAAAATAAATTTCCGCTTCTTCCTCCATTTTATTCGTCAACCATTCCAGATAATACGAGCCACCAAGCGGATCCACCACATTGGCCACTCCCGTTTCATATGCCAGCACCTGTTGAGTCCGGACTGCAATATGCGCCGCCAGTTTGCTGGGAAGCGCGATGGTTTCATCTAGCGAATTGGTGTGAAGACTTTGACATCCGCCGAGCACGGCAGACAACGCTTCGATTGCCGTACGGATAATATTATTTTCTGGCTGCTGCTCGGTCAGCGATACACCCGCCGTCTGTGCGTGAAAACGAAGCCACCAGGAACGTGGATTTTTCGCCTTATAAACGTCCTTCATGTACCGGGCCCAAATTCTCCGGGCAGCACGATATTTTGCAATTTCCTCAAAAAAATCCAGATGCGCATTGAAGAAAAATGAAATCCGAGGCGCAAAATCATCGACTTTGAGCCCGGCTTTTTGGCATTCTTCGACATAAGTAAATCCGTCCATCAGCGTAAACGCCAATTCCTGAATTGCCGTCGAGCCGGCCTCGCGAATGTGATATCCGCTAACGCTCACGGGATTGAAGTCCGGCATTTTTTTCGTGGTGAACTTGATCAAATCCACAATAATTCGAAGGCTGGGTTCGGGCGGATAAATCCAGGTGCGTTGGGCAATGTATTCTTTCAGAATATCGTTTTGAAGCGTCCCGCGAAGATCCCGGATCCGGCACCCCTGTTTTTCAGCACATGCCACGTAAAACGCAAACATAATCGCGGCCGGTCCGTTGATCGTCATCGACGTAGAAATCTGATCGAGTCGAATACCGGCATACAGCTCTTCCATATCGGCTAGAGAATCAATCGCAACGCCGCATTTGCCCACCTCGCCCTCAGAACGGGAATGATCCGAGTCATACCCCATTAACGTCGGCAAATCGAAAGCCGTCGAAAGCCCTGTCTGACCGGACGCAAGCAGAAAATGAAAACGCTGATTCGTTTCTTTCGCTGATCCGAAACCGGCAAATTGGCGGATGGTCCACAATTTCTTTCGATAACCATCCGGATAAAGTCCACGCGTAAACGGAAACTCACCCGGACCACCCAAATCTTTTTGCGCGTTCCAGCCAACCAAATCCTTAGCTGTGTAAACGGCCTTTAATGGAATGTCGCTCAGTGAAAGAACAGTTTCGGGAATCTGAGATTCTTTTTTCATTATTTTTCGATTCCGTTTTTCAAAATCAGCTCGGCGGCTTCGTACGGAGATTGTTTGCGGCTTTTGACTTTCGGAATCAGAGCTTTTATTTTCTTTTCAATTTGCGAATTCGCAAGTAACCGGTCGATAAATATTTCCTCAATGCAGGATTTAATATCCTCTTCAGCCCGGATGGATTCACGGTCCCCATCGAGTTTGCCCCGTAGTTTTTTCTCGCCAAATCCGATCAGCGATTTCGTGAGAGCGTCTATCCCTTTCCCAAAAAGCGCGGCCGTCGGAAGTACTTCGGCGGGTTTACGGCTCCTGAGTTCGCTGTGCATTTCGAGACCTTTTTTGATACGGCTGAAATAAACATGCTCTTTGTCGCGATCCATTTTGTTGACGACAAAAACATCAGCGATTTCCATGAGGCCCGCCTTCATCGCCTGAACCTCATCCCCCGAATCTGGCGTCATCACTACCACCGTCACATCACAAGCAGTCGCCACGTCAATCTCAAGCTGGCCAACCCCCACGGTCTCCAGCAAAATAAAATCATATCCCGCCGCGTCCAACGCGTCCGAAGCGTACCGGGCCGCAAGATTAAGTCCGCTCATTTTTCCGCGCGTCGCCATCGAACGGATAAACACTCCGGAATCCATTTGGATTTCGCGCATGCGAATCCGGTCGCCCAACAGCGCACCACCCGAGAACGGACTGGAAGGATCCATCAACACAATCCCGATTTTTTTCTTTTTTTTGACGAGTGCCTTCGCCAATTGATTGATAATGGTACTTTTTCCGGAACCGGGAAATCCGGTGACACCGATGCGAAGCGCCCGGCCGGTTTTGGGGAATAATTTGGCAAGAATGGGGAAAATGCCGGGGTCGCGATTTTCGATCATCGAAATCAGCCGCCCAAGCGATTTTCGGTCTTTTTTGAGGACACCACGTATGAGATTTTGGCTGTTCATAGGCCTAATTTATCGGCCAAAACCCCTGCAAAGTTGACGGGCTAGGCAGCAATTTGGAGTTGATAATCGCGAACCACTTGCTGGAAAAGCTCATCAATTAATTTTTCGAGAGGAAGCAAATTAAACATATCCCGTTTGTCATCATAACCAATCAGCCCCCGCTCATCACCGGCAATCTGCCCGATCATGCCATTGGAAATACCGATACGTCGGCCAAGTTCCAACACCAATTCTTTGGGATATACCTTTTGGTGACTGACCTTGATGATGCGAGTGCGCACTTCCAGTTTCTTAAAGAATTTTGCGCCGTCCCCGATCACAACCGGCACAATATTGGATTCGTTGGCCAATTTAATCTGACGACTCATCGCGTCATGAAGCGGCAAAGAAGGATTGTAATAATGAACCGACAGATTTTTGGGAATCGATGCTTCCGGAAAATAAGCGGCTAACTTGACTAGCGCATTTGCACGATTACCGGCCTGAACGAACACATCCACATGAACCGATCGCTGTAAAAACTGCACAAGAAATTCCGGACGGACTGACAAATCAGACTCTTCGATAAAAATCGATACGGGCTTAGTCAGCTTCTCGACTTTCGATTGAGTCCGGGGATCCTGGGTAAACGCATCGAGTTTTTTCCCGAATCGTTCCTGAAATTTAGCCCAAGCCATTTTGCGGCTGCGCACGCCCAAAATACTACCGAACAGCACAGAAAGAAAACCGATACGTCCGGCAAGAATATGATTCGAAAGCAGGCCACGATCTTTCAGATTTGAAGACAACTCGCGTCCCAACGATTTCCCGTTAACACTATCAACCAGAGCCTCTACAGAATCAAATTGACGAGTCTGGTACGAAATTGACGAATTGACAAAATCGCGCATGTCATCCAGATGCGGCTTACTTTCTTCGCGAATCACTTCTCCCTCACGCGCCTTATTTAATTTGTTTCTTTTCCACTCCGCCGCATCCGGGAAATATCCGCTAAATTTACTAAGGGCTTCCTGAAATTCCATTTTCTTCTTTCCGAGATCCATTTCCAAATCCTGAATTTCGATGCGTTTGGCAAACACATCGGCAAAAGTCGCTTCTTCATTCTCACGGTCTGAATCCAGCGAAACAAGCTCGCGCTGGGCCGTCGAAAGCGCACGCTGAGCCTTGATTATGGCTGCTAATCTGCGATCATAATCTTTTTTGCTGTCACGTACTTCCTCAAGCACCAGTTTTTTTACTTCATCAATCATTTCAACCCGTTGGCGTTTCAGCGCATCAATATCATCGATGTTTCCACTGAAAATGCGCGGAATAAACGTGGTCAGTTCCGGAAGTCTTAAAATCATCCCGCCTTCCCTCAGAGATCTGCGGATAAAATTGATCCGGTTTTGATCATTTCCAAAAGAAAGATCAGTAGTCTGATTCACACCGTGCCCGCCAAAAAGATATAACACTGCATCCGGAATATTTGCCTTGCGTTCATCAAGCAGTTTAAGGTAAGAAAAAGCAGTAAATCTATCGTGAGCAAGACCAACCCGTTTGTCAACAAGAGCCACGCGCCTCAAAATTTCTTTTTCAGTATCCCCCGAAACCTCGAAGGTCTCAACCGCTTGAGTTTTCAGTTCCTCAAAATCGTTGAAATTGAATGGAACTTCTGGAGATATATTTAATGCCCGGTACAGCAATTCAATCTTATCTTCAATCCCTTCACGGACCGAATCAAGCTCTCCTTGCTTTGCCGCCACCTTTTCGAGAACTTTCTTTTGATAGGCCCTGTCATTCAAATTCTGGGCATACGTTTTCTCATCGTTCAGAATTACCAGCTGGCTCTTCAAAATCTCTTCGGATTTTTTCAAGAAATAAAGCTCCCGGTACAAATGCTGTACCCGGGCGACCTCGGTAACAATTAGATTTTGCAGCTCATAAACAGCTGACCGGACCGCAATGTCACTCAAATCGCTGTAATAGTTCCCGAGCCCCATCACAAGATTTTGAGTAGAGGCAACAAAGCTGAACGTCGCCTTCACATCCTCTTCCAGAGAATTAACGCCAAAGGGAAAATAAAGAGCCCCGCCGCCAAGCGCAGTCGGAATCTGAATCACAAATCCGCCATTAATACCGACCCCGCCGTTCAAATCATGATTTACGCTGAATTGAGGCGTAATGCCAAACCCTGCCATAAAACTTGACGTGCCTTGCGCGTCGTCTTTTTTGTACTGCGCTTCGCGAATGCCGTGGTTGCGCGCGGGCAAATATTCGATCAGGGATTTAAATCCCGATTCATCTGTTTGGTTCTTGTGCCTTTCCGCAATGTCATTCAATTTTAATATAATCTCTTTCAAGTTCACTTCACTTGCCGGCGTCGTCAATGAATTAGGAACGCCAATCCCATGATCGTTTCGTATCTGTTCGATGCGTTCCTTCGTAATCTGACATCCGGCAGCCAACGCCGCGCCAACCAGAGCCGCAAGTTTCAAAAATTCGCGTCGGTCGAACGCACCCAATGATTTTGCGTGAACCGTATAAATCCGAACCGGAATCTCTGCATTGCCGCTTGCGAAAGGAAGGACGATCTTTACTTCAAACTTGTTATCCGGAAGCGGCGACAATCCAGACACACGGCCTTTTGTGACAGAAGGGCCGATAGCCACCAAAACATCATCGTCCTGTTTAAATGATGATGCTTTATCTTGGGGAATTGAAAGGGTTACGGTCGAGCCGGTCGATATGGCAAAAAGTTCTTGCCCCTTCTCGGCGTAAATCAAAAAGGAGTCCGCAGGCTTTATGATACGACCATCAACAGCGGCCACAATCTTGCTTGCATTTACTCCGGCCTCAAGCAAAGCCAAAAGTGATTTTATCTTTTGGCTGTGGTCATCAAATGCTTGATCCAGCGTCATGTCTTTTCCTGGCGAAACAACGATCAGCAAACGCGATTCCATCCGCTTTTTTTCGTCCTGCAGTCGTTTGCGAACCGCCTCTTTTTCTTCCGCGCTGGGAATGAAACTTAAATCTTTCTGAAACAACTCGTTAATTTTCTCTGCCACAGTATTAAAATTGGGAGCATCACCGGATTCAAATTTTACAAGTTCCGCATTGAGCAATTCCAGAATTTTGTGACATTCAGACCAAATGATACCTTTGGCCTGAAGTTTGGATTCTGAATTTCTAAGCTCAGCATAATGCCGTAAAATCCGGGAAATTCCATCCCGCGGCTTTTCTTCCTTTTCAGCATCTTCTGGCCGTTTTGCCTCATCCGCCTTTACACTTTCGAATGATTTGATGTCATCGAAGAGCGACTTCAGCTCAGGGGTCAGCTGCTTTTTGTCCGCTTCTTCCTGATTCCGGTCCGGAGACTGAAGCTCGGATAATTTGTTGATCTCAGCCTGAGCGCGTTTAAGTTCAAGCTTCAGGTCATTTATTAATACTAGCTGTTGTTTTAACCGCCCGATTTTTTCTGCTGCTTCCTTGAGTGATAAATATTCCTCCCCGAGATTAACGGTTTCGTACCATCCCACTTCGGTTCCGCGGGTAACGCCAATGCCCTGACGATTCAAAAGTGATTTAAGTACCAGCAGCCCCGAAGAAGCCGCTCGAATCGTTTCGACCGGATTTGAAACCAAGGTACCTGAAAAAGGTCCGGAACTTGCCTCGGAGAGTTTTGCCTCTTCCCCAATCGAAATATTTAAAAGTTCAAAGTGCACTTTTTCGACGCTAGAAATGGACTCCTCAGACATTCTCACCACAAATGTCACTTCACTATCACGGCCAGCACCAAAATCAACGTTTCCCGAAAGAACCTGGAGATGAACCCCGTTGGCGGCTAACGTCACTGATCCATTCGCAATCAACACGGCAATATCATTCGGCACGCGGGTTGCGATTTTTTTTAACTTTTTGGAAACGGCCTCACCAATCTTTTCCCCCATGGCCACCGTTGCGCCATCCTGAGTTGTGAATTGAGTCTCATAACCTCCGAAATAAGACCGTTGCACGGAACAGGCCTGAATTTTTAATTCGATTTCCCTCAAATCGGCCAATGCTTTCTCAAGCTCTTTTTTCAAATTCCATTCCTTGAGGGAAGTTTCGGGTAACTTTACTTTTGGAGTTTGCTCCCGGTTGATCTGCTTTTCCCCTTCCCAGCGGGCATGCTCTACCGTAACTTTGGTCTTCAACTCTTTAATTTTCTGTTCAAACCAAACTTTTTTGTCTGTCAGTCCGGGAGAAATCACCGAGTAAGCTGTTGTGGATGTGACTGGAGATATAGAAAAAATTCCAGCGCGGACAGCAACAATCGGCAACATCACCGGCTCCAGAGCAGACTCGAACGTGTGCGGTAACTGGAATGTTCCCGGCTTTTCAGCAATACTTGTGTCCGGTTTAGTTTCACTTTTTAGTACGGCAATCGTCTCGGATGGAACTGAAACCACTGTGGGCGATGCCACTGGCGCCACAGGCTCTGAAGGCGTCACAAGAACAACACTCGGTGAAGTATCAGAAGCCGGGGTTGGCGAACTTACGACAGCTGCCGAATGGGTCACAACCGCCGCTGCGGGCGGTTCTACTTTCGCAACCAGAGTTGGAGTCGGAGTTGTTACAGAATTAGGCACTTCCGGAGTCTTAGAAGAAACCAGATGATAAATTTCAAATATCAATGGAAGAGTAAATCCTAAGGCGATTATTATCCACGGAGATTTCCTCGCCTTTGGCGACGGATCAGCTTCAATCGGAACGTCTTCAAACTGTTCCACACTCCAGGACGCTCCCCCCTCCGTCAACTGAAGCGATAAAGTGTCGCCATTACGGTTAACGAAAAAAGGTTTTTGATAACTAGTTTGCTCATCTGACAGTGAATGTATTTTCAATGATTGGGATTTGGGAATAATAATTACCGGTCCGGCGGACGCATTAACAGAAATTTTTTCAATTACTTCC
>JACROU010000035.1:43239-48237 GCA_016214265.1 Candidatus Omnitrophota bacterium | reverse complement strand
AATCTGGAAACGAATGGAATACTCCCGGGCTGGATCTGAGGGAAGAAACGTTCCCAACACAAGCGCCCCCTCTTTATTGCGGTCAATTTTGAAAGAAAAGAAATTCCCCGAGCGCGTTTGAAACACCTGAGGTTTGGGCCCTTTCATGAAACAATTCGCGCCTTCAACCAAAGCCTCACGAAAATCTCCGGACACAATCTCCCCGTTTTTCATCAAGATCTCATGGTCTGTGTCCGTCTTGAGCCTCAATGTAACTTTCGTGGTGAACTGAAAAGGAGTGTCGACAGACAGAACTACAGGAACTGGAACGGCCTCGTCCCTTCCCAAACTTGCGGCTTCCAGCAACTCCCGAACTTCTGGTAAAACAGTGGCTGGCTCTGGCATCAGCATCATCAAGTTGTGAAGAAACATCCGTAAATTTTTGTGAGCAGCGAAACCGCCCATCGCGCGGGCATATTTTTCCTGAAGATTGGGATCGATCTCGGTAAAACGGGGCTGAACCAGGGAAACTGAAATCGGATCTTTCTTAAACCGCCGGGCCAAATCCGGTCCATGAAAACCTCCGGCCACCAGCACAAAATGCCCGCGTTTATTTTTCAAGGCGAGAAGAACATTCCGGTACATCGCTTCGTCGCGCTGCTTAGCCATCTCGTAATAAGCTTTTGCCGCATCACGGTTTTCATACGCAAAAAAAGAAACTGAGGTCGTTTGATTTTCCAAGGCAAGAAGGCGCCGCGCCTCATCGGATGAGAGCAAACGCGAGCGGAGGATTTCATAAAATATTTCGAGCTCAGCACCAAAATGATCGACGGAAAGATTCTTGGGCGCTTTCTCCGTCTTAATCGCTTCTACAAGATTCTTAAAATCCGCCCCAAATTCAGACAAGCGCCCAAATGGAATATTTTTCATATTATTTTTCAAAAAGAGGAAAAGACGGCTTCCGTCATGACACGCAATGCGCCATTCGTTATCCAAACGAATCAGTTCGTTGGAGTAATATTTCAATTTAAGACTGCTGACAACAGCATTAAGCGTTCGCAAACTTTCCCGGGCAGCTTCACGCTTCCGGATCACATCGCGGTAAACATCACGATGAACTTCATAGAGTGCTTTCAATTCAATACCGGCATAAGAAACACCCGGATGTTCGATCGCGAATTTTTCCGCACCGCCCATCCAACCGTCACGATAAAGTCCCTGAACGATTTTTGTGCGTTTCACGGAATTGAGCCTTGTCCAGATTGAGCGATCGATATTGCCGGAAGCGCCTTCCTGTAAAATTCCGGAAAGTTGATTTTGGGCATGAAGATCCGTCAGATAGTTAAAAATGGTGTTTTGAGTTTGCAAATTGCAGTGAACGTCCTGCACAATATCGAGTTTAACCTGAGGATGAACCAGCTGAGGCTGTGAAAGATTTTGTGCTAAACCTCCCTGTGACCAAAAGAAAATAATTGCGGTTACAGCACTGATTATTCGTATCCCAACGAATCGATTTAAGAACATGAGTATGTTCCCCTTTCACACACAATTTTTTAAAAGTCTTTGCTTATCGAGACAAAAAATGGCGGCACTAGAATGCCACAAGCAAATTGACAATAATGTCAGATTTGCGACTACTTTGTTGGCGATTCCGTCCGCCTTCTTAGGATCATCCGTGATTAGACGCGCATCTTACCATGCTTTTTCGCGCTATTCCAATACTCCTCTAACTCCGCCAGTTGATAATCCTTCCAATCCCTGCCTGATGACCTAACTTGTTTCTCCACAAAGAGAAAGCGCTTTTTAAATTTTCGGACGGCATCTTTCAGAGCTATTTCGGGATCTATATTCAATTTCCGCGCCAAATTCACCGCTGAGAAGAGAAAATCACCCAACTCCTCTTTAACTCGTGGTTTTTTGCCGGTTTTGAGCTCCGCTTTCAGCTCCCGTAACTCCTCTTCGATTTTACGAACCACATCCACCGCTTTTTTCCAGTCAAAACCCACACGCGCCACCTTCCTCTGAAATTTATAAGCCAAAAGCAGTGATGGATAGTGATACGACAAATCTTCGAGAATCGATTTTTCGCCCGCTCGCTTTTTTTCCTGCATTTTAGCGGCCGTCCAATATTCGAATGCTTCTTCGGCGGATTTTGCTTTTTTGTTGCCGAACACGTGGGGATGGCGGGATATCATTTTGGAAATGGCACGCTTGAGAATCGTTTTCTTGCTGAAGAGTTTTTTCTCTTCACCCATCGCGATTAACATCGAAATCACGACGAGCAAATCGCCCAGCTCTTCTTCGATTTTGTGTTTATTTTTGAGACTGATGGCTTCGAGCACTTCATGCGCTTCTTCAAGCAAACAGCGCCGGAGAGAATCCAGTGTTTGCTTTCGATCCCACGGACATCCGCTTTTGGAACGGAGCTTACGCATCACCTTCAGGAGTTTATCCATTAACTTTTCCGGAGTTCTTCCTCATCGAATTCGACATATTCATCGTCTTCGACGCGGGTTTTTGAGGGACGATAATCAGATTGGCGGTCAAAAGACTTTTCAGAGGGCCGGGCCACAAACTCTACTAGATTTTGAGGAATTTCATTGAGGAACCGGGAGGGTAGATTCTGCGTGGTATAACCGTAAAGCCGGCGCATATTGGCGAAACTGAGATGCAGGCGTTCCATCGCGCGGGTGATGCCGACGTAGCACAGACGCCGCTCTTCTTCGAGGCCGGTACGGTCAGCCCCGTAGGAATTCACGTGCGGAAACACTTCTTCCTCCATGCCGACCATAAACACAATCGGAAACTCTAGGCCCTTGGCTGTGTGAAGCGTCATGAGCGTCAGGGTGTCATCCGATTCATTCCAGCTATCCATATTGGTTTCAAGACTCATGGTCTCGAGGAAACTTTCGAGGAGTCTTTCTTTTTCCGTGACCGAGGCGTTTTCTTCGAACTCCTGAATCACGCCTAAAAATTCGCGGATATTTTCCATGCGGCTTTTGGCCTCCAAAGTTCCTTCCCGCTCAAGCTCCACCCAATAACCCGTGCGGTCGAGAATATTCTTGGCCAGCTCCTCCAGTCCCATCGATTGACGTACGGCGCGAAAATGTTCCATCATTTTGTGGAAATCTTCGAGTCGATTTTTAATTTTAGAGCCGGTATCTGGCATTTCTTTGGCCCGTCCGAGTGCGTTATAAAATGAAATATTTCGCTCGCGGCGAAAAATCGCCAGGTCTTCGAGCGTCTTTTTACCAATCCCACGGGCGGGCTCGTTGATAATCCGTTTCAGGCTCACCTCATCGTCTGGGGAAACAATCACTTTGAAATACGCCATTAAATCTTTAATTTCTTTGCGGTCGTAAAACCGTACGCCGCCCACAATCACGTACGGAACTTTTTCGCGGCGCAGAACATCTTCGATGATGCGCGACTGGGCATGCACGCGGTAGAACACCACCATATCGCGCAGTTTATAATTCTTGCGCTGGTAATCACGGATTTGGCGCACGACCCACTGAGACTCTTCCTTTTCATCATAGGCCTCGTACAGAAAAATGGGCTCGCCATCCTCCCGCTCGGACCAAAGATCTTTGGGTTTACGGTTCATGTTGCGCGTAATCACGTGATTGGCGGCTCTCAAAATATTATTCGTCGACCGGTAATTCTGCTCCAGCTTGATCAGCTTCGCGTCCGAAAAATCCTCTTCAAATTCCATAATATTTCGAATATCCGCACCTCGCCAGGCGTAAATCGATTGGTCCGGGTCGCCGACTACCGTAATATTGCCCTCACGTCCGGCAAGCATTGTAACCAATCTGTACTGGGCGTGATTGGTATCCTGATATTCGTCGACCAAAATATAGCGGAAACGTTCCTGATACGCGGCCAGACGCACGGGATCTTTCTCGAACATTTGAACGGTTTTGAAAATTAAATCGCCAAAATCGAGTCCTTTGAACTCTTCCATTTTTTTCTGATAGAGATCATAAATCTTCGCCATGATGTCCTGATAATAATCCTGCGCGGTTTGCTTGAAATCCTTCGGCGTCATCAGCTGATCTTTCGCGCGGGAAATGGCTTCCCTGACCGACTTCGGATTGATCTGCTTATCATTCAGTTTCAGATCCTTAAAACAGTCTTTGATCAAAACCAGCTGATCGTGATCGTCGTAAATGGTGAATTCTTTCGGAATGAATTCCCCATCAGCCTCCATGCGGAGAATTTTGAGGCAAGTGCTGTGGAACGTGCTGATCCAAACCTGCTGGCCCACGAGCGCGTGAACGCGACGTCCCATCTCGGCGGCGGCTTTGTTGGTGAAAGTCACCCCCAAAACGTTAAATGACGGAACTCCATTCGCGATGAAATGAGCGATGCGGGAAGTTAGAACTCGGGTTTTTCCGGAACCGGCTCCGGCAAGAATCAGAAGCGCGCGACCGTCGTAAACGACTGCGGCTTGCTGGGAAGGGTTGAGAGATTTGAGAATGTCTTCGCCGGAGCGCATCGAATCAGAATTTTTCCAGTGAGCTCAAGAAATCTTCTTTGAACGCTTCCGTGAATTGATAAACACCGCGGAAATCTTCGATGGAATCCTGCTCGGTTTTTCTCAAGACATCCATCTCGACGAGATCGAAGACGATGTGGCCAAAATCAACGGTTTCCTTGACGCCCCACGACTCGAATACTTTCGACGCGAGAAAGCCGTACTGATCAAAACCATATTCTTTGACGGCAGAAAGAAGTTCACGTCCGGAAACATGGCGAGGCTTCGGAAACTGTCCCATCAAAAAGCGAAGCGTGAGAAGAACAAATTGATATGCCTCCGTCGAGTAACGGGCTTTATTCTTCAGAATTTCACGAATTTTTTGAATATCCTTATTCACGAAATAATTCTCCAAATCGCAGAAATTAGGTGCCAGGTTCATGAACCTGGCACCTAATTTCTATCTCCTATTAATTTAGCACCTGAAATTCCAGCTAAAGGCTTGGTATTTTTACTTAGAAAGCCGCGTGGCTTCTTCC